>JAZRUR010000049.1:0-11715 GCA_045652625.1 Eubacteriales bacterium
GGCGAAATGATAGGTGATTGCGGATTGACAATGCAGCTTATCAATGGGCAAATAAAACCTGAAATCGGATATCATATAAGAGCCGATAAACAAAGAAAAGGATACGCTAAAGAAGCCGCAATTGCGGTCAGAGATTGGACGTTTAACAACACGCCTTTTAACATTGTTTATTCTTATATGAAGTATACCAATGAACCGTCAGTTAAAACTGCGATGTCCTATGGTTGTAAACAAGTAGATGAATTTACTGATGAGATAAATGAAAATACAAAGGTATTTGCAATTTCAAGAGATGAATGGACAAATCTATAAATTCCAATTTGTCGCTCTGTTTTAATATTGTTTATACAAAAATACCCTACAACCTTTTTTGGGGCTGTAGGGTGTCTTTTAATTATTTGCACCAAGTTTGCACCAAAGTAAAAATCAAGGCAAAAAGAAAACCCCGAAAACCGTGATGGTTTCGGGGTTTTTGATTGTTCTTTGTAAGCGACGATTTGACCTTCGTTGCTAATGAAAACGCTTTGTTCGGTTGCAGACGGATGCAGAATGGAAAAACAGAATCCGAAGGCGTACAAATGTACGTCGAGAGGTTCTGTTTTTTCATAGCAGAAAAATACAATAAAAAACAAAAGAGTCGGTAAAACCAACTCTTCCGTAATTGAATATAAGAATAAATCTTTTTTCTGCGGTCTGCGCCGTATCCAATCGAACAAACTTATCTCTTGGAGAACTGGGATGCACGACGTGCTGCTTTGAGACCGTACTTCTTTCTTTCCTTCATTCTCGGGTCACGAGTGAGAAGGCCTGCCTTCTTAAGAGGAGAACGGTATTCGTCACCTGCTTGGAGAAGTGCACGGGAGATACCGTGACGGATAGCACCTGCCTGACCGGATACGCCGCCGCCCTTTACAGTGCAGATAACGTCGAAACGGCCTTCGGTCTTGGTTACGCCGAACGGCTGGGTTACGATCATTTTAAGGGTTTCGAGTCCGAAGTATTCGTTGATATCCTTGCCGTTAACGGTTACATTACCGGTTCCGGGGATTACACGTACACGAGCAACAGAACTCTTTCTTCTACCTGTTCCGTAGAAATAGGGAATTGCGGATTGATAATTCATATTCTGTTCCTCCTTACTTTACTTCCACAGCGATGGGAGTTTGTGCCTGTTGTTTGTGCTCGCCGCCGGCATATACTTTAAGTCTGCCGAAACTTGCGTCACCGATCTTGTTCTTGGGAAGCATACCCTTTACAGCAAGTTCAACAGCCATTTCGGGCTTGGTTGCCATAAGAGTGCGATACTTAACAGACTTAAGACCGCCGATGTAGCCGCTGTGACGGTAGTAGTACTTCTGGTCGAGTTTCTTACCGGTGAGAACTACCTTTGCAGCGTTGATTACGATAACACATTCGCCACAGTCAACATGGGGAGTATATTCAGGGCGATGTTTGCCATTGAGGATAGTTGCCGCAAGAACTGCTACCTTACCGAGGGGCTTGCCTTCAGCATCGATAACGTACCACTTACGTTCAACAGCCTCTTTCTTCAACATAGTTGTAGACATAAGTTGAATTCCTTTCAATCGTCTTATATTTTTTCATGCTCGTTCATTATAACACAAGAAAACGCTTTGTCAAGGTGTTTTTGAAACTTTTTTCGATTTTGTGTATGTTTTTTTCGTTTTTCTCGCTTTTTCTTCGATTTTTCAAACCGACGGGAACGATTTAGTCGGGATTTGATACGTAAAATTCTTCATTGAACGCTTCTTCATCGAAATTGACCGTGAACGAATAACCCGTTTTTTCAAGCATGAATTTGAGTTTATCGAGCGTATAACCGTAATATAAATGTCCTTCGTTATCCATATAATGCGTAACGGTCAAGCCGTCGATAGACGAATCCGGGTAGTCATCGATGATGATTTCGTAATACTCCTCGGCGGCGGTTTCATCGGTAAGGGTAGTGGTCAGCCTTGCGCCTGACACAACGCCGTCAACAAAATAATAATCGCAGACATACAATGTTCCGAACGATTCGCGCGTTGAGGTGACTGTATACTCGGACGTGAGGAACTCATATATCTCCTCGGGCGCGACTGTGCTTACGTGTTGACTTTCTTCGATTGAAGATTCTTCCGATACGGTTGAACTTTGCTCGGAATAAACGTCGCTGCCGTTATCTGAACTGTAATCGGAATGTTCGGAAGCGATCTGACAGCCGTAAACATTAACGGCAAATATAAAAGTTAAAATAATAAGAAAGATTTTTTTCATAATTCTCTACTCATAGGTATTGACAATATTTTCCTGTGGTGATATAATACACACACCGAACAAATGTTCGGAAATACGGAGTCGGAATGCGGTTCGCTCCATCCGCACCCGATTATAGACGATTACTTGATTTTTATTGACGAAAGGATGAAAAATGGATTACAGAGAATACGCAAAAGACCTACTTGCAAGGAAGAAAAGCCTTGTTTCCGCTTACTCGGCTATCAAGTGCGAACTTGATTCGCTTGAGCAGGAGAAGATTGCATGTAAGACCGCTATTGCAAATGCCGAACCGTCAAACGGAGGGAAAACGCCGTATGACGACAGATTGATTAATATACTCGCGGATCTGGACGACTGCAGGTTTCGCAGAAGTGTTGTCGAGCGCGAGTTATTGAAGATAGAAAAGGGAATGAACGGTTTGACCGATTACCAGCGCGACTTGCTTGATGCCTTCTTTGTCGAGAACGAGCAGGGCACGGCAGAGGACCTTATGGACAAGTGGTATAAGGAACGTTCGAGCCTCTACCGCGACAGAACACGTGCGCTTGAAGTCTTTACGCGCTCGATTTACGGGGTTCTGCAACTTTAATATATAATTTGAATATATTCAGAGGATGTTGCAAATCGCGCAACATCCTCTTTTGTGCTTTTTTATGCGAAATAGTATTCTTCGGTTTCTTCGTTGTATTTAACGGTCTTGGTCAGTTCCTTACCGTCGGGGTAGCGGATAGTTACCTTATCGCCGTCGGTTTCATATAAAAAGGACATATCAATTTCACCGCGTTCCAATTCTGGTTTGTATTTTACGGTGATAGTAGAATCAACTTTACCGTCGAAATCGCCGAGATTTTCAATAGGTTCTATGCATTCGAAAACCTGACAAAGGGTGTTGGCGGAATCGTGGAACTCCGAAACCTTAAAGTCAAGTTCGTTTATCGTAGTGCGATAGATTTGGTCTTTTTCATCGAAGACTATCTCGGTGTAATTCAGATCCATAACTCTGCCGTCAAGCAGGGTTATCGTGATACTGTTTTCGCTGCTCTTGGCGGAGTGGAACTCGGTATGGTAATTGCCGGTTGACGACTCGGAATAGAATTCGTATGAGGCAGTATCGGTAATCACCTTAAAACCGTCGGGCTCACTTGTTTCGTCCGAAACGTCGGTCTGTTCGGATATTTTGGAAGTGTCGCTTTCGTCCGAGTTATCGGGGGTGGAAGTTGTACTTTCGTCCGTAGACTCGGTATAAGAGCCTACGTCTAACTCCTCTTTTGAAACGACCGAATCTTCAACGTCTATTTCGGTAACACATGCCGAAAGAAAGACCATGAAAACAAGCGTTATTAATATTGCCGTCTTTTTCATTTTCGTTTCTCCTTGATTTTAAGAAACACCGCAACAGCGAACATCGCCGTCAACGCGCCGCAAAAATCAATAAGCACGTCGGTCCATTGCGGTGCTCTTCCCTCGGTAAACATCTGCATTATAAACTCGTCGCAGGTGGCGACAATAAGGCAGTACGTCGGGGAAAGGGGGTATAATTTTTTATTTTCAAACGACGATAAGAATACGGTAGCGGTCAACCCAAGCAAGAAATACTCGGCAAAATGCGCCGTTTTGCGTATGATGACACCGAGCGTATAGATATCCGCGCTTATTCCGAAAAAGTTTAAAACGCGGTTTACGATGTCAACGATAAGGTCGCTTTGGTTGCCCGATTCTTCGCCGTTTTGAAGCGAATTGAAAAATATAAATACTGTTAACGCAACTATCAATACCGCAGATATTATCGCGGTTGATTTTTTCTTTTTTGTCATTAGTTTAGCATTTCCTCTGCCGCTTTCAGAACGGTTTCGGTAATATTTAAACCGCCCATAATACGTGCAAGTTCGTTTTTTCTGCCTTCATAATCGAGCAGTTCGACGTTTGTGATAACTCTGCCGTCTTGCTCGTTTTTGGATATTTTATAATGCGCATCTGCTTTTGAAGCGAGTATTGCGGAGTGGGTAACGCAAATGACCTGCGTCTTGCCGCCGTTTGCGGCGTTTTTGAGGCGTATGCCGATCTTTTCGCTCGTTCTGCCCGAAACGCCCGTATCAATTTCATCGAATATAAGCGTTCCGATAGATTCGCTGTCTGCAAAAACGCATTTCAAGCAGAGCATTATTCTTGATAATTCGCCGCCCGATGCGATCTTTGCCATAGGTTTAGGCAACTCGCCTTTGTTGGCGCTTATAAGGAACTCGGCAAAATCGCTTCCGTCGGGTGAAAACTCTTTTTCTTCTATCTTCACGTCGAACCTAACGCCCGGCATATCGAGTTCGCACAATTCTTCCGAAATGCGTTTGCAGAGCCGTTTTGACGCGTCAAGTCTTGTTTCGGTAAGTTTTTTAGCGCTCTTTTTAAGTTCCTTTTCGGAAGTGTCCAACTGTTTTTGGAGTTTGGCTTTTTCTTCCTCGCTGTTTTCGTTAATCGAAAGTTCGTTTTCCCATTCTTCCAAAAGTTCGGGGAATTTATCTGAACTAACCTTATATTTAGTTTCTAATTTCTTTATTAATTCAAGCCTTGTTTCGCAATCGTCAAGACGGGCTTCGGCATCTTCTATATCCGATTCGATATACGCCTTTACGCTGTCTGCGATATCAATAAGTTCGTATTTTGCGTTTTCAAGACGTTCTGCCAACTCGTTTGCCTCGGGGATAATGCCTTCCAGCGCGGAAATTGCAGAATAGGCGCTGCCTACCGCCTCCGCCGCCGAACCGTCGCGTCCGTAAAGCAGGTCGTAGGTTTCGCTCGTCTTTGTAATAATCTTTTCGCTGTTGGCGAGTTGCTTGCGTTCGGTTTCGAGTTCTTCCTTTTCGCCCACTTTGACGTTGGCGGACTTAAGTTCGCCTATACGGTAGCGGAGCATATCAAGGCGGAGTTCACGCTCTTTGCTGTCCTCGTTTAACGAATCAAGTTTCTGCTTGATGTTTTTGTGAACGGCATACTTTTCGCGGTAATCGTTGAGTTCGTCGCCGTTCCCTGCGAAAGAGTCAAGCATATACAACTGCTTTTCGGTATCGGCAAACGCTTGGGTATCCTGTTGACCGTGAATAGACAGCAAAAGCGACATCGCGCTCTTAAGGCGCGACAACGGAACGGTACGTCCGTTTATCTTCGCACCCGAACGTCCGTCACGCGATATCTTTCGCGAAACGGTGATGCTACCGTCTTCTTCGGGGGTAATATCAAGTTCGCGCAAAGCATCGAGGTTTTTTGTATCCTCGATTGTGAAAATGCCCTCGACCGTCGCTTCATCTTCGCCCGTGCGGATGATATCCTTATCGCTTCTTGCACCGCACAAAAGTCCCAACGAATCTATAATTATGCTTTTACCTGCGCCGGTTTCGCCCGTAAATGCGCAAAAACCGCCAGACGGCTCTAACGAAAGCCGTTTTATCAACGCAATATTTTCAATATAAATCGAAATCAGCATATAATTTTTCCTTTTAGATAAGGTCGTTTAAAATCCTTGTTATCTTTTCGGCAGAGTCGTTGTCGTTTGCGATGATAAGCAAGGTATCATCTCCTGCCAGAGTTCCTATAACACCTTCAAGTTGCATCGAATCGACCGCAGCACCTGCGGCAGATGCCATGCCCGTATGGGTCTTTACTACGATAAGGTTGTTTGCGCTCGAAATCTTTGTAACCGCCTGACGGAGTATGAGCGAAAACTTTCCGCTCCCGTCGCTGACGTTGTTTTCGTTGACGGTGCGGTATTTGTATACACCGTCGGCGCCGACAGACTTGATTATTCCGAGTTCGCGTATATCGCGGGAAACGGTCGCCTGTGTGACGTTAAAACCGCATTCGTTTAATTTTGCCTGTAAGTCTTCTTGTTTATCGTAACAGTATTCTTTTATAAGTTCAAGTATCTTTGCCTGTCTTATGCTTTTCATTCTCGTTGTCCTTTAAGACATTTTATTGTACAGCGTTTCGTAAAACGCATCTTTTTTCAGTTTTATAAGTTCAAGTGTTCGATTGGATTTCGACACCGTAACTCTATCGCCAAAGTTAAGGTCGCAGACCCGTCTGCCGTCCGAAATCAATATATTTCCGCACTCGGAGCGGTTATTGTTAAGCGCCTCTAAAACCGAGTTGGGCGAGAACACCATAGCCCTTACGCCTAATGCGTGAGGACATATCGGGCAGACGCAGAACGCATCTAACTTCGTGTCGATTATCGGGCCGCCTGCGCTCATTGCGTACGCGCTCGAACCGGTAGGGGTGGCGAAAATCACGCCGTCTGCTCGGTAAGCACAAACCGTTGCGCCGTCGCAAATAAGTTCTATTTTTGCTATTTCGCCGTCGGACTGTCTTGATATTACAGCCTCGTTCAACGCGGTCGATTCGGCAACCGTCTTGCCGTCACGAATCACCTTTATATCCAAAAGCATTCGCTTTTCGGTAGAGAATCCGTCACGCAGAGCCGAAAGCATATCAAGTTCGCTGTTTTCAAGACCGCTCATATAACCGAGCGTCCCGAAGTTTATACACATTATAGGCTTGTTTTTGCGGAACGCAAGGCGCGAAGCGTTTAGCATAGTGCCGTCGCCGCCAAGCGCAATTATAGCATCGAATTCGTAGTCGGACTCCCCGCTGTATCGTTCGTGCTTTATGCCGAGCGCATCCAATCGCGCCTCTATCGGCTTTATTTCGTTGTCGCCTACGTTGCCTTTAAGACTGGGGAAGAGAAGTACCTTCTCGACCGTCATTAAAATCACTCTTTCTTTGATGAAACTCGTTTGAATAACGCAAGATATTCGTTATTTCCGTCGCTGCCTTGTATCGGCGAATCGGTAAACCCTATGCGTTCGAACCCGCACATGTTTGCCGAAACATCAAGACGTTCCAATATTGCTTTTATTATCTTGCCGTCGCGGTCGTGCACTATACCGCCCTTGCCGATGTGCTTTTTACCTGCCTCGAACTGCGGTTTTATAAGCGTTATCATCATTGTATCTTCATCTAATATATCGGCACAGGCAGGGTAGATAAGTGTCTGCGAAATAAAGGATACGTCCATAACTATCATGTCGATTTTAGTATCAAAATCGCTCTTTTTCGCATATCTTGCGTTGAAGTTTTCGATAACCGTCACTCTGTTATCGTCACGCAACTTACCGTCTAACTGCGCACTGCCTACGTCAAGCGCGAAAACGTGTTTTGCGCCGTTTTGAAGCAAACAGTCGGTAAATCCGCCTGTCGATGCACCGATATCAAGCACGGTCAGGCCGTTTACATCAACTCCGAAAACCTCAAGCGCATGTGAGAGTTTTTCTCCCGCGCGTGAAACAAAGCGTGAAACTTCACCCGCTTTTATATTTTCGCTTCCGTCAACGTCGTACGACGGTTTGTTTATAACCTTGCCGTCGACCGTAACAACGCCGTCGGAGATAGCCTCTTGCGCTTTGCTTCGGCTTTTATAATAACCGTTTTCGGTCAGGAATACATCAAGCCTCATACCGTTTTGCCCTCGTATTCCAAAACCGCGTTTGCGATATCGTTTGCCGACAGCGACAACGTTTTGAGAAGTTCATCGTTACTGCCGTGTTGAGGGAAATCATTATCAATCGCCTTAATAACAAACCGTCTGTTTTTGATAACGCCTTTTTCCGCCATGGCAGAGCAGAGCCGTTGACCGACACCGCCGTTTTTGATGCCTTCCTCGGCAAAAACGATGTTATCTATTCCGTCAAGCGTATTAATTACCGAATCTTCGGGCAGGGGCGACAATCGCGAAATACTTATCACCCTTACGCCGACACCCTGATTTTCGCAGAGCGTTGCGGATTTTACTGCGTTATCGGTTAATCTGCCGTATGTAATTATCGCGCTTTTCGGGGAGGTGCCGATATCTATATATTCAAAACCGTCGCATTTGGTGAAGTTCTCGGTGTTACATTCGCAACCCTTGGGATAACGGATAACGACCGGTCCGTCTGCGGTCAATGCTTTATCAAAATATTCGGCAAGTGAAGCAAAATCGTTAGGCGCATAGAACGTTACGTTGGGTATTTCGGAAATAAACGCGCTGTCGAATATGCCGTGATGCGTTGCGCCGTCGTTTGCAACTAAACCTGCGCGGTCGAGCATGACTATTACGTGTAGGTTTTGCAACGCCGCGTCATGTATTAATTGGTCGAACGCTCTTTGCATAAAGGTCGAATACACCGCGAAAATAGGGATAAATCCCTCTGTTGCAAGTCCGCAGGCAAACGTCATGGCGTGTTCTTCGGCTATGCCGACGTCGAAGAACCTATCGGGGAAGCGTTTCGCGAACTCTGCCATACCCGTTCCGTCGGGCATAGCGGCGGTTATCGCAACTATCTTTTTGTTGTTCTCGGCGCGGTCGCAGAGTATGTTGCCGAACTGTTCCGAAAAAGATTTTTTGCCGCCGCATTTGATTTGACCTGTTTCGATATCAAATCCCGAAACACCGTGGAAAACATCGGGGTGTTGCTCGGCAGGGGCGTATCCTTTTCCCTTGGTGGTACAGACGTGTACAACGCTGCATTTTCTGTCGTCCTTCGCTTCGTTAAGCAGACTTTCGATGTGGCTGATATCATCGCCGTTTACGGGTCCGTAGTAGTTAAGACCGAACTGCTCGAAAAAGTTTTGGCTCATTGCGACACGCTTGAAACTGTTTTTAAGCGTCCGCGCGATTTTTATCATGCCGTCACCGACGAGCGGGATATGTTCAAAAAACTTTTTCGTTCCGTTCTTGATGCGGAAATACTTTGCGCTGGAACGGACTTTAGAAAAATATTTACTCATCGCGCCGACGTTCGGCGAGATGCTCATATCGTTATCGTTAAGTACGATTATTAACTTTTCCTTGTCAGAACAGTTATTAAGCGCCTCATATATCATGCCGCCTGTGAACGCGCCGTCGCCGACAACTGCGACAGTATACGCGTCACTATCCAAAAGCAGATTAGCCGCTGCAATACCTGCCGCGGCTGATATACTTGTGGAACTGTGTCCTGCGCCGAACGCATCGTGTTCGCTTTCACTGCGCTTGGGGAAACCCGAAATGCCGTTGAACTTACGCAATTCGGAAAATTCCTCGCGTCTGCCCGTGAGCAGTTTGTGAATATAACTTTGGTGTCCGACGTCGAATATTATCTTGTCCTTGGGCGAATCGAAAACTCTGTGAAGCGCGAGAGTGAGTTCTACAACGCAAAGGTTCGCCGCCAAATGACCGCCGTTTTTTGAAACGGTCGCTATTATTTCTTGTCTGATTTCTGCCGAAAGAGTATTAAGTTCGTCGATAGTGAGCGATTTTATATCTTTCGGTGAGTTGATTTTTTCGAGGATCATATCTCTTTATCCGAATATCGCGTCGGGGTAAAGTTTCTTTAAGCCGGCGCGATAATACAACGGATCAGTCCTCCGTATGTTATTTTATTTACGAAAACCGCATAATATCTTTGCGGCAAAAATTACGATGTTAGTGCTGTGATTCAAGGCGATGGATTTGCCTATCGCTTTACCGCCGACGGTAAAAGCGGAAATGAGCGAGGTGAGCGCGAGTGTGAGCAAAAACGCGATATCGGGATCCATAGATGAAAAGAGTTTAAGCGCGATCCCCGCGCCTGTCGCACCGCTGACGACACCTGCGATATCGCCGACGATGTCATTGCAAAACGAATTGACCTTTTCGGCATTGTTTTTTAGCCAAACGGCTTTTTGACCTGTTTTCAGTCTGCGCGCTGCCATGGAGTTGAAAGGCGCGATATCGGCAGCGGCGACCGCCAACCCGATGATATCGAAGAAGATACCAAGCGAGATGATCGCCATAAGCACCGACGCGGCTACAATCAACGGCAGAACGTTTACTACCTTGTCGCTAACTGCGGAAAGCATCGCCGTAATGAAAAAACTTAACAAAAAGGCGAGAACTATCCAAGATGTATTGCTTTTTTTCTTATTGTGTTTTTTGTCTTTACTTCGCGGAGAAGGTTTGTCGTCCATGGAAAAAAGTTCCTTTTTTGAGGTAATAAGTAATAGGTAATAGGGAAGAAGTGAGGTAAGCACTTCGTGCTTTTTGATTTTTATTGTATTTGCTCGAAATTTGAAACATATAATAAAAAAATCATAAAAATCGGCGACATGTGCGTCGATTTTTATACCTATGAACATCGCGAGTGTCGAACACGAAGTGTGAGGCGCGAAGACTGGGGTCCCCGAAAATCGAAGATTTTTGGGTTATAAGGCGCGAGCGAACGATGTTCACAAAAGAACAATCGAAAACATGGTTTTCGATTGAGAGCGCGGCGAAGCAAGCGATATGATGGCGGCACAAAACGTAAACTTTGTGGCATGCGGTCAAGTAGGTTTTCCCCGCAAACTACTTCTTGTCGCCAATGAAGCGGTTCCCCTTTAAAGTCTGCGTCGGAGCATTACTGCGTCCGCGACTTGATTGCCTATAAGTCCACACTGCAATCCGTTTTGTGCCTGTGAGTTATAACCGAAAACTTCGGCTATCGCGCTCAGTATCTCAGCCTAGGAGATTTCCTCAATGCCCCTTTTTATCTGCCTAATCCTCTTTTGCAGGTATGATTTCAACAGGGATAATCCCGTCATCGGTAGCTAATCTCCGACGGGCATGACCTGTATCCGCCGATACCCACGCAAGGCAGGCTACATCTATCCACAGCGTCAATATATTGCACCGCATGATAGGTTTAATCTTTAATCTGTACATATCTCGTTATTCCGAGGGTTTACCCCTCGTGGAACGGATATCCACAGAAAAAAGCCTCCAAAGGTAAGTGGGTCGATTGCCGTATGCCATTACAGCCCGCCCACAAACCTATTCTCCCAGCACCCACCCTCAACTGGGCGTAGACAGCAAGCACAAGGAGCTTCATCGATTTGCCTTTACGCGTATTTTTAGGCACGCTTTCAGCAGCAAAGGGACAACTAGGATACTGCGCCATCATTGTATATTATATCATACTTTATACAAAATTACAAGTACCATTATTATTTGCTTCTTATTAGTATATAATCGCAAAATTCGGTAAGGCGTTTCGACGCATGATTTTCGTTAAATTCGTTTAAACAAAGCTTTGCATTTTCTATACATTCAAGTGCATATTTTCGCGCACCGTCTTCGCCCAAAAGCGACACGAACGTGCTTTTTTGTTGCTCGATATCCTTACCGATTGTTTTACCGAGCTCTTCTGCGGTGGAATGTATATCGAGCAAATCGTCGGTTATCTGGAAAGCTCGTCCGCTTAGAAGTCCAAACCGTTCTGCCGCTTTTATCTGTTCTTCTGTCGCGCCCGAGGCGATACAGCCGAGCATACAAGCGCAGGAAAACAACGCACCTGTTTTAAGGTCGACAAGTTTGGTAAGTTGGTCGATATTTAAGGATTTTCCCTCGCC
>JAZRUR010000050.1:0-7002 GCA_045652625.1 Eubacteriales bacterium
TTCAGCATACTTGGTGGGGTGGAGTTCGAGGAACGCCTGACCGAAACATGCAGAGAAGGTAGGAGTGGGTTCTTTGATTCCGCGTTCGGTACCTGCAAGTTTTGCAGTGAAGCCGGAGAGGAAGTAGTACTGTGCCTGTTCGGGAGTGAGGATAGAAACAGGAGGAAGTACGCCGAATGCATCAGCAGAAAGGAAGATTACGTTCTTTGCTGCAGGTGCTGCGGAAACAGGACGAACGATGTTATTGATGTGGTCGATAGGATAGGATACACGAGTGTTTTCGGTAACGCTCTTATCGTTGAAGTCGATCTTGCCGTTTTCGTCAAGAGTAACGTTTTCAAGAAGTGCGTTACGCTTGATAGCGTTATAGATATCGGGTTCGGAATCCTTATCAAGGTTGATAACCTTTGCGTAGCAACCGCCTTCGAAGTTGAATACGCCGTTATCGTCCCAACCGTGTTCATCGTCACCGATGAGCAAACGCTTAGGATCGGTAGAAAGGGTGGTCTTACCTGTACCCGAAAGACCGAAGAAGAGTGCGGTGTTTTCGCCGTTCATATCGGTGTTTGCGGAGCAGTGCATGGAAGCGATGCCCTTCAAGGGGAGGTAGTAGTTCATCATAGAGAACATACCCTTCTTCATTTCGCCGCCGTACCATGTGTTAAGGATAACCTGTTCGCGAGAGGTGATATTGAATACAACTGCGGTTTCGGAGTTGAGGCCGAGTTCCTGATAGTTGTCAACCTTTGCCTTAGATGCGTTATAAACTACAAAATCAGGTTCGAAGTTTGCAAGTTCTTCAGCAGTAGGAGCAATGAACATATTCTTTACGAAGTGAGCCTGCCATGCAACTTCCATGATGAAACGGATAGCCATACGGGTATCCTTGTTTGCGCCACAGAATGCATCGATAACAAAGAGTCTCTTATTGGAAAGTTCCTTAACTGCAAGGTCTTTCAATGTGTTCCATGTTTCGATAGAAGCAGGATGGTTGTCGTTCTTATATTCATCGGAAGTCCACCATACGGTGTCCTTGGAGTTTTCGTCCATAACGATGAACTTATCTTTAGGAGAACGTCCGGTATAGATACCGGTCATTACGTTTACTGCGCCAAGTTCGCTGACCTGACCTTTTTCAAAGCCTTCGAGTTCGGGCTTGATTTCTTCTGCAAAAAGTTCGTCATAGGAGGGGTTGTGAACAATCTCCGTAGTGCCGACAATGCCGTATTTGCTCAAATTGAGTTCTGCCATGTTATTGCAACCTCTTTTCTTAATTTTATAAGTATCGTCACCGATACTCAAACTTTAACAACTACATGATACACCATTATTTCCCTAAAATCAAGAGCAAATATATTATAATCAAGAACATTTTTACATATTTTTTGTGGAAGTTTTGCACAAAACTACTTATCTTCCCCGTCTTTGTCCTTCAAAAGCAATGTCATTTTGGCTCTTATATACTGTTGGTCAAGCCGATAATCCGAACGGTATTTCAGATAATTTTTATCCGTCAAATCATGAATATGAAACACGAACGAATCGGGCGCGAACACCGAAACTATATTCCCTGCCGCCCTGAAAAAGAACTCGTTATGGTCGAGAACACGTATATTATCGTCATACCCGACCGTTCTTACCGATTCGGTACGCGCTATGAATATATTAGGCGTTTTACCGACAACTATGTAGCCGTCACCGAGTTTTGTCATGTGCGGTATTTTCAGCGGTTTAGGCGCGAGATCCATGGATTGAGCAAAATAATTTCCCGCCATCTTCTTATGCGTTCGGCAACGCGGAGTAGTTATATAAGACAACCCCACAAGGTCGGCCCCGGTATGTTGCATAAGAAACCGCAAATGGTCATGAAACCGCGAAAACGGTGTAAGGCACTCATCGTCGTCCATACGAACGATATAAGGTGTCGTTACCCGTTCGAGCGCTTTATTAAGACCTGCACTTAATCCGCTGTTGAACGGAAGGTGTATAACCTCGAGATTATCGCCTTTTAGATCAAGCGGTATTTTGCTGTCATCGGCAATTATCACGCGTGTTTCGGGATAGTATTTACAAATATTCTCATAAAGGCGTTTTGCAGACTTTTGGCGTTCAAACGATTTAAACACAAACGTTACGTTATCGCGCATAAGTGCAACATCGTCTTCCGACGGCAGTTTTCCGCCCTGTAGCCGCCACTTGAGTTTAAAGAATGCATGTTCAGCGCTGACAAAACCGCGCATCAAAGCCGAATATACTCCGCCGAGTTTGCTGTTTACCATTCTATCGTTCAGTTTTAAAAATTTATCTCTCATAAGTCACCGTTAGCGCGTTTATTGCATTTATTATAACATCATAAGCATTAGCGGTCAAGAAAAAAGAACAAGGATTGCATAGACAATCCTTGTATAGCGTTCTTTTATCACTGCATACATTGTATATGAGGTGATTTAATGAGTAAACCAAATGCAATAGCACATATAAGCGGAAGTGACGATACTGCGGCATTATCGGGCGAAGTAAAGTTCTACCAAAAAAGAGGCGGTATTTTAATAATCGCGGACATAAGCAATTTACCCGAATCCGAAAGCGGTTTCTTCGGGTTCCACATACACGAGGGTAATAACTGCTCGGGCGAAAATTTCGCAAACACGGGAAACCACTACAACCCAAACGATCTTCCTCACCCAAGACATGCAGGTGATATGCCGCCGTTATTATATTGCAATAGAAACGCGTTTCTCGCTTTTATAACAGACCGTTTCAATATAGACGAAATCATAGGCAGGACCATTGTGATCCATAGTTCGCCGGATGATTTCGTAACACAGCCGTCAGGTAATGCAGGTACAAAAATCGCTTGTGGTATTATTCACAGGCGATAAGTCTGTCTAAAATGAATCATTCATCACTTTAACATCGCCAATATCTGTTCTTTAGGTTTTGCGCCAAACGATTGATTAACAATTTTACCGTTTTTCATTACCACAAGCATCGGAATGCTTGATACTCCGAAAGCGTTAGCAAGTTCGCCTTCTTCGTCAACGTTTACCTTACCGACAAGGTATTGGGGATTTTCGTTCGCTATTTCATCAACAAAGGGCGATACCATACGGCAAGGAGCGCACCAATCGGCATAAAAATCAAGCAGAACCGTCTTTTCGCTGTTTTTTACTTCTTCGAAATTATTTTTATTAACACTCATTACTGACATAATCAATACGTCCTTTCTTTTTGATATTTTTAGTATAACCGAATATGTTTGAATTTTACAACATCAGTTATTATACAATAACACGTTTTACGCAAAAAATCAATAAAAACTCCAAGCCGTACAACTTGGAGTTTTTGCAATTTGTATTTTAAAAAGAATTGATAGATAGCCGAAGATTATAGAATTACTTTTCACTTTTGTCAGTACCGTCGTAATCTGTCCAAAGATACCACCAATGTTCATCTAACCTTTCGGCTTTCTTAATATCGTTACCACCGAATTGTTTATACAGATAGGTTTCAGTTTCACCGTAAAATGTCCCGTCTTGTGTATAAACCAATTCCCAATACTGTCCGCCAAGAAAACCTTGTGCATCAATATCAAAACTAACATAACCTTCATTTTGATGACAACTGTAGTAAAAATCACGAAAATGACCGGAAACATTCTTTTCGGCATCCAAAGAATCAGCAGCAATTTTTTCCATTTCAGTTTGATGCTTTTCAAGAATCTTTTCGCATTCTTTTTTAGCAGAACTATATGTTTTGGGAATAATAGAATTCGTCAAAAACACGAGACCAACCGTTATAATTGAAAACAATATAATACAGATTACGCATATAACGACAATCTTCTTTCCTTTGCTCATCAAATCACCTCTTATATTTATTATAACACATCGTTGGCGGGAACGCAAGGCAAAGTGTAATATGATAAAATAAGCACTTCGTAATAAGTGCTTATTTTACGCAAAAATTCAAGTTTCATTAAAGTTCTTCAAATATAAGCAAACCGTTTTCATCCGACCTTGCCGCTTTAAACGTCATGGTACCTGCGTACACTCCGGGGGTACTCTTATATCCTGTAAAAATCAAACGTCCGTCCCATTCTGCACACTTCGGCACACTCTCGCAAGGTATTATCGAATCGTCAGGCATAACAAAGCCATCAAAGGGGTTATCCGATACCATATAGTGCGCTTTTGCACGAATACTGAAAATCAAGTAATACTTTCCGTTATATTTGAAATAATCGGGACATTCGGGTTGGTCTTTCCCTTCCGCTATATAAATCGGTTTGTCACATTCGGTCCATGTATCCAAATCGTCCGACACATAATGCGCGAGGCAGCCTTTTCCCTCACTTTCAAGGGTTGTGGTAAGGAACATATGGAAAAGTCCGTCTTCGCCCTTTATTACTTTAGGGTCTCTGGTGCTCGGTTTATGGTATTTATCCGAAATGGTAAAACCGAACGTTTTATCTTTAACAAAATGATATCCGTCGGTCGAAACGCTACGGCATATCGGCGCAGGAATCCCTTTGCCGCGTCTGACGGTGTAAAAAAGATATTCTTTATTATCGTTTTGAATCCAAGAACCCGTGCATATCGAGCCTTCGGACGAATCGGTTATCGGCACTGCCATCGGGTGGATATTCCAAGTTTTGAAATCCTTGGTTGAAATATGTTCCCATTGATGTGCGCCGAGTACCCATTTACTGCTATGGCGGTGGCGGTCTTTGAGGTAAAGAACGTGATATTCGTCATTCTTGCGGTACGGCATACAGTCGCCGACGAACACACCGTTTCCGGGGTTCCAACCTTCTGCGTTTTCAAAACTCGAAATAACGTTAGGGGTATCAACGATCTTTTCCTCGTACTCGGTTACCGACACCTGTACATCGGGAACAAACGTATCGCCAATCGCAAAAAGTCTGTTTCCTGCGGGCCATTCTTCGTCCTTTAGTTCGCCGTTTACGTATAACTCCATTCTATAATCGAGCAGAATTATCTCAACATAGTCGCCCGCCTTGATTTCGCTATTAAGTGATAAGGGATTTCTATTAAAATCATACTGTACTGACACCTTTAGCGCACCGTCAAAGGCTTCTGCCTCGAAAGTTTTTCTTCCGTTTTTGTGTGAAACGAAATAAATGGGGGTTTCTTTTACTTCAAAAGCGATTTTTATATTCATGATTAAACTTCCTTAAACGTAATTTATATATTCCGAAAAACCGTCTTGATACTTAACCTTACCTATCGCGTATGCAGAAAACAGCGCAACGCCCGTAGCGGCTTCTTCATCAACATTATTTAACGACACGCTCATGCCAAAGCGCTCGGACAACAAATTTTGCAGAACGATATTCTTTTTCACCGCGCCGCCTGATGCAACAATATGCGATTTCATTTCGCCGAAGGATTCATACAAATCGTACAGTTCGTTGCACATTCCGCGAAGAACGCCGAGTACTAATGCCGAAGGGTTGAAATTTTGTCTGTCTATATTATTTACAGCACCCCTCTTGTCGGGGTTATTCCTTGTTCCAAAGAACGAGACGTCAACGTCAAGGCCTTTTTCACCGCTCTCGTATGCGTCATGCGCTAGTTGGTTAATGATTTTATATTGGGGTTCGTCTGCTAAACCTGCGCTAACAGCGTAACTTCTGAAAAACTGCTCAACCATAGAATACGCAAACCCTCCGCAAAGAGCCGAGCCGCACATAAGGTACTTACCGTCGATAAACGGTCGCAATTCCACCTCATCGCTTAATTCACGATAATCGCTGACGGCAGATACCTGTGAGCCTGTGCCGATGTTAACGAGAATCGAGTCTTCATTTTCGCTTACAGAGCCCAAAAACGAGGCCTGATTATCCCCAAGCGCTACCGAAACAGGAATTCCGTTACATTTACCGATAATAAGGCTTTCATCTGTTACGCGAGGCAAAAATTCTTCGTCAATTCCGAGAAGTTTAAGTTTATCATACTTAAACACACCGTTTTTAACATCAAACAAGCCGAAACTTCCCGCTACGGTAGTATGAATCAACGGTTTCTTCAATCCGCATATCTTCATACCGAACAAATCCATAATACTACAAAAGCAAACCGCTTTATCGGGAACCAACCCCCGCTTCATGTTATAGTAATGCGTCGCAAGACCGTAACCTGTTGATATACGGTCACCCGTTATATCTTTTATCAACTCGCAAGTTGTTTTTTTATTTTCAAGTGGAATATCGGCGCGTTTGTCCTGCCAGTTCATCAAATCCGAGATAGGTTTTCCGTCCGAATCTATGTAAACAATTCCGTGCATTTGTCCCGTCAAACCAATACTGATTATGTTCGGATAGCAGTTCAAAAAGTGGTATAATAGTTTTTCAGCGCATTCCATAATAACGGAAACGCTTTGATGCGAATAAATATCCGAGCAAACGTAAGAATTATGCGGGACAGTATGCGCTTCGATTTGCTTTTTATTAGCAACATCGTATACAACTGCACTTATGGTGGTAGTGCCTATATCAATACCTACAGAAAGCGCATGATTCTCATTAAAAATCATATCTTTATTTTCGTTAAAATAATTATCGCCATTTATTTTCATACTACCACCTCCATTTTATTTATAAATCATTTCTCAAACGTAGCAAAAAACCACCCGTTTGGGTGGTTTTTCATTTTGGCGCCTCTTTTAGGACTTGAACCTAAGACCCCCTGATTAACAGTCAGATGCTCTAACCGACTGAGCTAAAGAGGCGTATTAATATTTGAATTGAGTTTACCCTCATTAAGAGGGCAAACTCAATCATCTTGTGTCAGCATCGACCTATTTTCCCAGGCCGTCTCCAGCCAAGTATTTTGAGCCCAGACGAGCTTAACTGCCGTGTTCGGAAAGGGAACGGGTGGACCCTCGCTGTTAAAGACACTGACTATACGATGTATTCACAACGTAATAACGGGTGTTATTGAAAGTGAATAAGAGATTGCTCATGATGAAGTAGTTCAA
>JAZRUR010000051.1:0-12410 GCA_045652625.1 Eubacteriales bacterium
AATTCTGCTTGATTTTCGGTTATTCCTTGCGGACTAATCCACATTTTCCACGTACTTTTCCACAAAACACACTAAACATTATGTCATATACATTATAAAAAACAGAGCGTTTTTCGACCTGAATAACGCAAAAATCTTGTAAAAATCTTACCCGAAAAATCACACGCCTTTTGTGGCAAATGCATTAAGATTTGTTTCTCCGCGAACACCTTTTAAATACTCAAAATAACCCTGCGATGCTATCATTGCCGCGTTATCTCCGCAAAGTTTAAGAGGGGGCAAATAAAGCTTCGCACCGAACTTTTCCGCCGTTTCGGAAACTGCACGTCTTAAATGCGAATTTGCGGCAACGCCACCTGCGAGAACAATGTTCATCGCACCCTCGCGCGAGAGTAAAAGTTCAAGACGTGTATTAATCGTGCGGATAAGTGCCGAGGTAAACGAAGCGGCAACGTCAGCACGGAATTCGTCGTCCATTACCCTGCCGCGTTGAAGTTCTGTATGTACAAGATTGATGACTGCGGTTTTCAAGCCCGAGAAGGTAAAGTCATATTCCGCACCGTCTACACTTCCCGAAGTAAATTTATACTTGTTCGCGTCGCCGACAGACGCAAGTTTATCCATAGCCGCACCGCCCGGATAAGGCAACCCAAGAACACGTGCGCATTTATCGAACGCCTCGCCTGCCGCATCGTCACGTGCACAGCCGATAAGTTCGTAATCTGTATAATCCTTCACTCGCATAAGCGAAGTATGTCCGCCCGAAACCACCAAAGCAACAAAAGGCGGTTTTAATTCCTCGTGAACAAGATAGTTTGCCGCCACGTGACCGCGTATATGATGGACGGGTACTAACGGTTTGCCCGTAGAAAACGCAAGGCCCTTTGCAAAAGAAAGTCCCGTAAGCAGCGCACCGATAAGTCCCGGTGCGTTCGTCACAGCGATAGCGTCTATATCCTCTATCTTTGTTTCGGCTTGTAAAAGCGCGTTTTCGACAACACCGCAAATAGCCTCGGTATGTGCTCTCGATGCTATTTCGGGCACGACGCCGCCGTAAACTGCATGAATATCTATCTGCGAAGCGACAACGCTTGAAAGCAACTTTCTGCCATCTTCAACGACAGATGCCGCTGTTTCGTCACATGAGGATTCTATTCCGAGTATTTTCATATCTTTTTCTCCATTATCAATGCATCGGTTCCGTTATAAAAACCTTTTCTGCGACCGACACATGTAAAACCGCATTTTTTGTAAAGCGAAATCGCCGATATGTTATCTTCGGCGACCTCAAGCGTTATATTTTCGCATTTTCTGTCAATGGCATGTTCGGCAAGCGAATTCATTAACTCGTTAGCAATGCCTTGTCTGCGGTATGACCGAGAAACGGCGACATTCATAACCTGTCCCTCTCCCGCGATCGCATACATCGAGGCTATACCGCAAAGTGTATCTCCGTCGAACGCACAAACATAAACCGCATAATCGGGCAAAGAACATATCTGTTCTTTACTCCATGCCGTAGAAAGACAATCGTTTTCCAATTCGGCGGCAAGACTCGCCTCGGCTTCGTTCTCTATTGCACGGTAAATTATTTTTCCCATAATCAACCCTGACTGTCGCCGACCATTCTTACAATAATATCGTTGGGGCAATATACCGTCTTGCCCATTGCGTCATCACGCAAAAAATATCTGCCGTTATATCCGAAAAACGAAACAAGATAATAAAGTCCGGGGTACTCCTGCGACAAAAGACGGATATAAAAATGGTTTTGAATATCGTCATGTGTAACAGGCACACTAACCGCCTCGCCGTCCATTATGGAACTTGCAACAAGTCTGCAAAGTTCGGTTTCGCCGACAGTCATATCGTCTTGTTGGTCTTCGGGTATATATTCACTGTTCGCGAAAAATTGGTCTATACGGACGGTGTTCGAAGCGTTATAGATAAATGCCGCGATAGGCGCAAATTCGATAACGGTAGGTTCTTTAACCTCGGTTGCGCGCATAAGGAAATAATATCCTTCGCTTTCGTAACACAAAAATTCCGACGAATCTTCGAACCAGACCTTATAATATACCGTATCGGCTTCACCCTCTTTGACGGTAATAAACTCTTCCTCAGGGTCAATAGGATAAAGTCCCATAGGCGTTACGGGAACGTACTCTATTCCTGTATTCGGGTCTACAAAACCGCTTTCGGTATTTTCGCCTCTGTTTCCGCAAGAAACAAGTAAAAGTGTGCAGAGAACAAGGCAAACTGCAATAATTCTTATTTTCATTTTAATATCCTATTTGTCCTAAACTGTCGTCGTTCTCTATCCAATCACTAACATTATAGATAGTGTATTCGTCTTTATTTTCGCGAACGATAACACGTGCGATTCCTGCATTTATAACGAGTCTTTTACACATCTGACAACTTGTAGTACCGCCGACCAACTCACCTGTTTTTGCATCTATACACGCAAGATAAAGGTCCGCGCCCAACATTCTTTCCCTTGCGGCGGAAATAATAGCGTTTGCCTCGGCATGGACCGAACGGCAAAGTTCGTATCTTTCTCCGCGGGGGATACTCATCTGTTCGCGCAAACAAGACTTAAGGTCGCAACAGTTTTTTCTGCCTCTCGGCGCACCTGCATATCCGGTAGAAACGATAACGTCGTCTTTTACGATTATCGCGCCGAATTTACGGCGAAGACAGGTGCCTCTTTCGGTAACTGTTTGTGCTATATCAAGGTAATAGTTGATCTTACTTCTTCTTTCTTCCATTTCCCATATCCTTCTTATGTATTCTCATTATTATATAATATCAGGCAACAAAAAGCAACATTTTTCGGCGTTCTCAAAGTAATGCAAAATATACCAACCTGTCACCACCGTCAGGGGAATCGCCTTTGAATGTTTTGGTATGTTGAAAACCGCATTTTTTCATAACAGCGCACATACGGGCGTTATTAGACGAAACATCGGCATAGATACGCTTTAGTCCCAACTTGTCCTTGGCATAGGTTTTTGCAAGCAGTACCGCCTCTGTTCCGTATCCCTTGTTACGATAGGTTTCGTTAACGAGAAACAGGCTCAAATCGCAACGGTTTTCGGAATAAACGATTCTGCCGAACGTCAATTCGCCTATTACCTCGTCGGTTTTTGTGAAAATGCCGACAGAAGGATTCCACTCCTCACGTTCGATACTCTGCTCGTAAAGTTTGTCGGCCTTTTCTTCGTCATATTCAAAAGCAACACCGTTCTCGGGAACAAACTTACGCCAAAGCGCACGTGTTTCTTTTTGTGTCATAGTACGCAAAACTATATTTTTTCCGTTAATTTGTATCATCTCTGTCGGCTCCTTATATAATCCTCATGCTGTAAAGATAACAAGCCAAGGCTATTTGTATCAGTAAAATTATCGGCATACCGTACTTGAATATATTTGTCTTTGTCTTATGCCTGAAAATATGCATTGCCAATAAACCGCAAAGCGCACCGCCTATGATGCTCATTCCCAATAAAACAGATTCGCGTATGCGCCATTGCCTATTCATCGCACGGAATTTATCGACGGCGAACAGCGTAAAGGTTATTATATTGATTATTATTAGATAAATTTCCATATTGGTTGTCCTTTATTATTTGCTCAAGCAAACAACGGTTTCAATATGTTCCGTATTCGGAAACATATCGACAGGTTGTATCTTATTCACCCTATATCCGCCCTTGCGAAGAACAAACAAATCCCTTGAGAGCGTTTCGGGGTTACACGAAACATATACGATCCGATTAGGTTCAAGCGTGAGCATACTGTCCAAAAACCGTTTACTGCATCCCGAACGGGGCGGGTCGGTTATAACGACGTCGATTTTCTCACCTTTTTGCGCCAGTCCGAGCATAAACTCACCCGCGTCGGCACAAACATAGGTTGCATTTTTTATTCCGTTTGCCGTTGCATTAAAACGCGCATCTTTTACCGAATCGGCATTTACTTCCACGCCGATAACCTCACGCGCACCTTTTGCCAACGTAAGACCTATCGTTCCCGTTCCGCAATATGCGTCTATAACCCTCTCGTTGCCTTTAAGAGATGCAAACTCCTTGACCTTATTGTACAATATTTCGGTTTGCGTATGGTTGACCTGATAAAAAGAGGTAGGACTGATACGGAATTCCAAACCGCAAAGTATATCGGTTATATAACCGTTTCCGTACAAAAGTTCGCTATGCTGACCGAGGAAAATCGGGGTGTCGGTGGGATTTATATTCCACACGACCGTAGAGATATCGGGGTGCTTACCGAGCAGAGCCGAAACAAAATCACGTTTCTTCGGAAACTCGCCCTTTGTACTTACGATAACCACCATTATCTCGCCGTTATTACTGCCGCGGCGGATAAGTACGTGGCGGATAAAACCGCGTTTGGTATTAAGGTCGTATGCTTTTATCTTAAAAGAAACACAAAGGTTTTTAATAGTATGTATTATTTTATTCGAATAGGCGTCTTCGAGCATACAGGAGTCAACCGGAACAATGCGCCTTGTTGACGACTGATAAATGCCCGAAACAATCCTGCCGCTTTTAAATCCGAATATGTGTGTCGCTTTGTTTCGATAGAAAAACGGCTCACTCATACCGATTATTTCGTCTACGTGGCAATACCTGCCTACCATGCGTATTACCTTCGACTGTTTTAATGACAACTGTTCTTCGTATGTAATGTTTTGCAGTTGACAGCCGCCGCATTTTTTATAATTGGGACAAATCATTATAAGTCAATCCGTTAATTTTTATTTCTCTACAAATTTAACAGCAGTACCGTATACGATTACTTCTGCCGCGCCCTGCATAACTGCCGCCGATGCATAACGCACGTTTACAATCGCATCTGCGCCGAGCGCTTGGGCTTCTTCAACCATGCGTTTGGTAGCAAGTGCTCTCGCGTCGTTCATCATCTCGTTGTAGGCCTTAAGTTCTCCGCCCACCAAAGTTTTGAAACTCTGCGCGATGTCTTTGCCTATGTGCTTTGATTGAATCGTGCTTCCTTTCACAAGACTCAACGTTTCTAATTCTTTACCGCTGATATAATCAGTATTTACTAATATCATCTTCTTCACCTTTCTTAATTTCATTTATTCTTTCTATACAAACTTTGACCATTACTGCCGAAAACAACAGAGGAAGAATACCTAAAACGTATTTCCACGCGCTGTCAAACAGCGATATCAAAAAGCCAAAGTAGGCAATGTAATAAATTATAACTATGACCGAAACGACAATCGGCACTATCATTTTGCTTTTGTGAGATTTCATGCGTTCAATCTCCTTAGAATCTATTGTCTGTTAAGACGAACGACGGTTTCTACATGACCAGTACGCGGAAACAAATCAAACGGAGTTGCTTCGTTGGTGGTATACCCGTATTCTGCAAAAATTGCGCAATCACGTGCAAGTGTTGCGACGTCGCAGGAAATATACACGACGTTATCGGGCGACGCGTTAACAACCGTTTCGATAACCGCCCTATCAAGTCCTTTGCGCGGCGGGTCTACGATTATCGTGTCGGGAGAACCGAATTTCTTTTTACATTCCCCTACGCCCACCGATGCATCACCGCAGACAAAGAGCGTATTATCCTCGTTTCTTCCGTTTAACTTCGCGTTTATTTTTGCGTTTTCAACGGCAGGTTCGATTATCTCAACACCGCAAAGTTTATCCTGTTCTCTTGCAACGCAAAGACCGATAGTACCTGCACCGCAATAAAGGTCGAGGATAATATTACCGTTTTCTTTTTTGGGGATAAGCGAACCGGCATGTCTATACAACTTTTCTGCCATGACCGCGTTTACCTGATAAAACGCACGGGGCGAAAGTTCAAATTCCCTACCGCAAAGAGTATCTCTTAAAATATCCTCGCCGACAAGTTTGTGCGTTTCTTCCCCGAAAATCACGTTATCGCGTCTTTTGTTCAAATTTATATGTACGCCGATAACAGAATCGAATTTATTGTATATGCTCTCGGCAAGGGGTATTAATTTTTTATCGTTTTCAAAAACAACAAGGCATAACAATATCTCGCCTTTACGGTTTTTGCGCATTACCGCATGGCGAATGATGCCTTTTCCCTTAACCTCGTCGTATGCCGAAATCCCAAGACCTTTTGCTGTTTGTGCGCAAAAGTCCGCAATTTCGGTAAATACCACATCTTGCAGTTTACATTCCGTATGTTTGACTATCCGATGCGAACGACGTGCATAATAGCCGAAAACAACATCTTTTCCGTCAGGCGCGAACGGATACTGAACCTTATTTCTGTACCCGTCTTTATTATCCGAAACTGTATCGTTTACCTTTATATCAAATCCGCCGATTCGATTAAACGCCTGTGCGACGATATTCTTTTTTATCCTCAATTCCGCATCGTAGGAAATATGGCGGAATGAGCAACCACCGCATTTACGGCATACCTCGCAGTCGGGTTCTATTCTGTCGGCTGACGGTTCGATCACACTTTCAAGACGGGCGAAAGAATGGCTTTTCAATTCTTTCAAGACCTTAACTTCGCACTTATCGCCTATTGCCGTATCGGACACAAACACAACCTTGCCGTCGTGTCTGCCGACACCGAAACCTTCGGGTGTGAGGTCGGTTATATCAAGCGTTATTATATCGTTTTTCATTATTTACCTTTTTGCTTTTACTTTCGTTTAATACCCTCGGTTTTGTAAGCATTTCAATAAACGGAGAAACTACATTCATAAAGAGCACAACAAAATATCCCCATTCAAAACCGCCCAACGTTTTTCTAAACACAAACGTCAATACACCGCACACCGCGCCGAAGATAAAACGTCCTGTCTTTGTCATAGGCACAGTCAACGATTCGTTGGTGGCAAACGCAGAAAGAAACACTATCGAACCCGAAAGCAAAACGCTGTATGCATAGTAGTTGCTTTCGGCATCGTCGGAGGGATACACAAGCGCAAGAAGTAAAATCGGGACGAGAAAAGCAACCGTTCCTCTCCAATCGGCTTCCTTGCGGACACATAGCCATATAAGCGCTACCGCAATAGCGAAAACCGCCACTTCGCCGATAGATCCGCTTGCGTAACCGTAAAGTTGTGCCATGACGCCGTCTTCGTAAACGCTTCCGTCTGCCATGTATTGCAAAGGCGAAATTACGCGGTAACCCTCTAAAAGTTTGGGGTCAATAGAAAAATCGAACGCCGAAAAATAAGCAAACGGGCGCGTAAATGCCGTCATTTGATTCTTGAAAAATATACTCAACAACGCCGCAGAAAACACAAAAGGATTAAAAAGGCGTTTTCCGCGAAAAACTCTGATATTTTTAGCAACAACAACAAACAAAGCCGCCAACATCGGCATCCACAGCGAAACGGCAACCGGCATCATAAACGCTGCCAAAATACCGTATACGGCAGACATTAAATCAAGCCTTGCGCCGCTATTCATTTTAAATAAATAACGCTGAACCAAATAGTCAAGTCCAAGGCTGAACAATGCGGATATAAGACAAACAGTCAGCACCCTTGCACCGAACATAAATATACTCCAAACCAAAATAGGAGCAATGGCAACAAACCATTCAATCGCACGGGAATATCTCGCTTTATCGGTATGGATATACGGCGCAACAATATTTTTTTCCATAATCACGCCTCCTGTTCCTTATCTGAAGTATCTCTAATAAGCGAAAGCAGAGGAATTCCGCTCGGGCAGATAAATTCACAAGCACCGCAAGAAACGCAATATTTCTTTAATTTAGAGCGGTTACTTTCTATCAAAACTTCGTTAGGCACAAGCCTTACCGGACAAGCGTCAACACATCTTCCGCAAGAAATACAAGTTGTGCGCACGATTTTTTGCGCCTTGGCAGAAACCAAAACGCGCGTACTGTCGGAAAGTGCACCGCCGGTCTGTCTACCCGAAAGCAGACTGTTTTTCACAAAGAAATGCTCTTTGTCAAGACCGCCGCAAAATTCGGTGATATCATGCAGGGTAATACCGCGAGGTACACATAAATTCCCGCCTTTAGCGGTATCATTAAAGCAAACCGAAATATATCTGTCCAGTTGGGGCATACCGCTTATCATAGCATTATAAAGCGCAATGACCGTTTCGGGCGATACGATAAGAACACCCATATCAAGCGCCGTTTGTTTTTCTTCTAACGTTTTTACATAAAGAGCGTACATAAGTGTACGGTCACTGTACGGATACTTTTCATCAAGTTTCGCAATAGCAAAAATTTTCTCATCGGTTGCATATTCCGCGAGTTTTTCAAACTCGGGAGTACGATAATATTCCCCTGCGAAGACACATTTAAGCGCACCCGTAGCCTGAAGCAGAACCTTTGCTCCGCCGACGATCAAACTCGCCTTTTCCAGGCAAAGACGATAATTTATCGCGCTCTCGGAATCGCTTTCGGTACAATCTATAACCAATCTGCGGCAACCGTTGCCGACAACAGATAGCAATTTCCAAAGCGGTTGTCCCGAACGGGAGTCAATTATCGCAAATTTTTTCGCGCTTTCAATAATATCCTCTCGGGTAAGTTCGGTAAGCGAACGTGTTTCGGGATCATATATACGTTCTTCTACATTCGTTGCGTTCTTCTTGTCGGCTGTTACAACAAAATAACGGTCACCCTCTATCGTAGCGATACCGCGAAAAATACCGCTGATCGAAGAATAAACGGGGGTTTGCGCGTTTTCGCCAAGCAAACTTCCGCGTTTAACAGCCGTGCCGGCAGCGATACTTGCAACCGCTCCGTTTTCGGCAGCGATACATATTACCGAGCATTTATCAATATTCTTTATTGCCTGTTTAGCGTACTGTGTACGTCTAAGCGGACGAACTCCGCCGGGAAATTTCAATATCATGCACTTAAACATCCCAATCGAATATATTCATTCATAATAAGTATATCATATATGTATGATTTTTCAAGTAAAAGTTTTGTTACATCTTATTGAAATGTTTGACGATATAAGTTATAATATGGATAAAGAAAAGGAATTTTTGCCGAAAAGAGTGATATTTTGAAACTTAACAATAAGATAGATATAAAAGTTTTTATTCTCTACTTGCTTAAAAACGTCGGTGAACCGCTCGAATACACTACCGTAAACGATATCGTCGTTCAGGACGAGTTTGTTAATTGTTTCGATTTTGCATTCTGCTTCTCCGAACTTCTCGAAGCAGGTCAAATCGAAGAATACCAAACGGGAGAAAACTGCCTTTATTCGATTTCCGAAAGCGGAAAAGAGGTTCTCGAAAGTTACGAAAGTTCGCTTCTTCCCATTATCCGCGAACGCGCATTACGAAGCGCATTAAGACTTATCGCGTTTTATCGCAACGGAAACCGTATCACAAGTACGATAACCGAATGCGGCGAAGGCTATTCATTGAAATGCAATATCGTTGATAAAGAAAAAACCTTGTTTTCGGTAGACGTTTATCTCGCCGAGAAAGACTATGCCGAAAAATTAAAAGCCAATTTTGACGAACGTGCCGAAATTATTTTCAGAGGAGCACTATCACTACTTTCGGGTGATGTGAACTTTATTTTCGATGACTGATAAGATAAACTCCGTAATCGAATTGCTCGAGCATCGGTATCCCGATACCGAGTGCGGTCTTAACTGGAAAGGCGACCCTTATAAACTTCTGATAATGGCGATCCTTTCCGCCCAATGCACCGATGCAAGGGTGAATATAGTGTCCGAAACGCTTTTCGAGCGTTTCCCCACCCCGTACGATATGGCGCACGCCGAACTTCAGGAAATCGAACGCGAAATTCATTCGGTGGGACTTTATCATTCAAAAGCAAAGGCGTTAAAGGAATGTTGCACACGGCTGACCGAAGTCTACGGCGGTGAATTGCCGAGCGAAATGGACGATTTGCTTACGCTTCGCGGGGTCGGACGAAAAGTTGCGAACCTGCTAAGAGGCGATGTGTTCGGATTGGGCGGCATCGTTGCCGACACGCATTGTATACGAATTTCGGGACGTTTGGGGTTTGCCGACGGCAAAGATCCGTTAAAAACCGAACGTGCGCTTTCGAAAATCATTCCGCTCGAAAAACAAAGCGATTATTGCCACAGAATGGTACTTTTCGGCAGAGAAATATGCACCGCACGCGCGCCTAAATGCGAAGAATGTGAATTGCGCAAATACTGCACATATAAGGATTGAATATGATTGATTCCAAAGCATTACAAAAGTTAATGTCATATACGCGCCGCGCGGTAGACACTTATAATATGATACAAGACGGCGACAAAATTGCCGTTGGCGTTTCGGGCGGAAAAGATAGCCTTGCCCTGCTTTGTGCACTTCACGGATTGATGCGGTTTTATCCGAATAGGTTTGAAATAGTGCCTATAAATCTTCGCATGGGTTTTCCTAACGAAACCGACGAAGTTTCGCGCAAGTTATGCGAAGAACTCGGCTTGGAACTCAAAACCGTCAACAGCGAGATATATTCGGTGGTTTTCGAGGTTCGAAAAGAAAAACACCCCTGTTCGCTCTGCTCGAATATGCGCAGAGGCGCGTTGCATAACGCGGCAAAAGAACTCGGATGCAACAAACTCGCGCTCGGACATCATTTCGACGATGCGGTAGAAACCATAATAATGAACCTATTTATAGAAGGTCGATTTGACTGCTTCCAACCTGTTACCTACCTCGATAGGTCGGATATGACAGTTATCCGTCCGTTGCTGTTCACTCCCGAAAAAGAGGTTTCGCATTTTGTCCGCACAAGCGGTATTGTTCCCGTGCCGAAAAATTGTCCTGCCGACGGAATAACCAAACGCGAGGATGCGAAACGATTCCTTGCCGATATGGAACACAAGGACCGCGGCGTAAAACAACGTATTTTCAATGCGTTTTTCAATATGAAATAAACGATCGTATAATTAAAGAAAAACCACCTTTCGGTGGTTTTTTCTTATTGAATTCGTATTTATTTGTTAAAAGAAGGGGGCGTTGTCTCGCCGGTCGCAAAAGTATTGGGACCGGGCTCCGACATCGAAAAATACAACTTCGCCGCTTTGGTAGTTCCGAAATCTTGGTTAGAGCCCGAGTTTTGCACTTTATTAAAGGCATCGCGGAACATTTGATTGTGCGCTTCTTCTCGATTCAGCAAGAAATCAATAGTTTCTCGAACTTTCTTGTCCTCGATTTGTCTGTAAAGATACTCATATACAACTTTTGCGCGTTGTTCCGACGCAATGTTGGAAAGCAGGTCGGCACATAAATCTCCCGTTACCGTAACATAGTCTGCTGTCCAAGAATAACCCGATGCATTAATCAACCCCGGATTAAGACCCAACAAAACATGAGTCTGAATTTCGCCTGCGCTGACCTGCGTAGCGTCGACATCGTGACCGTTAAGCAGATTAATCGTCTGCGCAACCATTTCCATGTGACCAAGTTCTTCGGCGGCTATATCAAGAAAAAGGTCCTTGATCTCGGGGTCCTTGATACGGAAACTTTGGGACATGTATTGCATAGCCGCCTTCAACTCGCCGTTGCCGCCGCCGAGTTGTTCCTGAAGCAGCGCCGCATATTGTGGATTGGGTTTCTCGATTTCAACAGGGTGGAAAAGCATTTTTTCGTGTTTGAACATATCGTTACCTCCAAAACTATCATCGTTATATAGTTTTCTCACATTCAATAGAGTTATTCAAATAATGACAACAAAACACAAATATGCTTCTTCGTTCAAAAACATTTTTCGATTTCACTACCGACCCGTTCGATTCCCTTCAGATCAAAATAAAAGAACCGCACAAAGGCGGTTCTTTTGTTTTGGTGGAGCCGAGGGGAATCTCCGTTCGCTTTCAAGGCTTGCCGCTTTGCTCCGCACGCTCTCGCCTTTTCGCTCACTTCCCTGTGGTGCGACCGCTACCAAAATCCAACGGATTTTGGTACGCTAAAACAGTTCCCCGAACTGTTTTTCCGCACCCGTTCGATTCCCTTTCCAAAAAAATAAAAAGGTTAATAATCCGAACCAAAAGTTCAAATTATCAACCTTTGTTGGTGGAGCCGAGGGGAATCGAACCCCTGTCCGAAAACCCGTCCGCGGCGTTTTCTCCGAGCGCAGTCTATCTTTAGGATTCCCCTCCGGTTATGCCGACAGACAGGCAAAACCGGACGGTAGCTTCATTAGTTCATGGAAAGGCTCAAAGCTTTGCCTGACACACGTTCACCGCTAAGTGACGCCGAATCCGAAGCCGCGGTGCTCTTCGGGTCGACGGTCACTGCACTTAGGCAGCGACTGCTAATTTATTATTGTTAGCGTTTAATTTTAAGTTGCACATTTTTAAGAAGTTATGCGCTTCTGCTCGCTTACTCCGTTTCAAGATCCCCGTCGAAACCTTTACGGCCCCA
>JAZRUR010000052.1:0-26123 GCA_045652625.1 Eubacteriales bacterium
TCTTCCGAAATAAATTCGATTGCTTCTTCAAGCGACATGATTATCGGAGGTGTTAAAATAAGTTTTTCATCTGCGCCTGCAGAACGTATAGCAGTTAACTGTTTTCTCTTGCAGGGATTTATTGCAATATCCTCCGACTTCGGATTGATACCAACGACCATACCCTCGTATACACTCATACCGGGCCCTACGAAAAGGTTTCCGCGTTCTTGTGAATTATAGCAACCGTAAGAAGTTGTTTCGCCATCTTCGCTTGCGATAAGAGAACCGGTGAAACGTATTTGTATTTCGCCTTTGAACGGTTTATATCCTTCAAAAATGCTATTTAATATACCCTCACCGCGGGTTGCCGACATAAACGTGCTACGATAACCGAGCAAACAACGCGCAGGAATAGAGTACTCTATACGCATACGTGTTCCGTTGCCGTTGGGGTTCATCTGAAGCAATTCGCCTTTTCTTCTACCAAGTTCTTCAACAACTGTTCCTACATAATCGTTAGGAACGTCGGCAGAAACCAATTCGAACGGTTCGCACTTGACGCCGTCAATTTCTTTATAAAGCACTCTCGGCGTAGAGCAGCACAATTCAAAGCCCTCGCGACGCATATTTTCGATAAGAATCGAAAGGTGCATTTCGCCTCTACCTGCAACATTAAAGCAATCGGTGGTGTCACCTTCGGTCACGCGCAAAGATACGTCTTTTAATAACTCTTTAAACAATCTGTCACGCAACTGACGGGAGGTGACAAACTTACCCTCTTTACCTGCAAACGGAGAATCGTTTACAGAGAAGGTCATTTCCATAGTAGGTTCGCCGACTTTTACAAACTCGAGCGGTTCGGGCGATGCCAAAGATGTAATAGTATCACCGATAGTGATATCTTCAGCGCCCGAGAAGCAAACGATATCGCCCATAGTAGCGGTTTGAACAGGTACGCGCGAAAGTCCGTCAATCTGATACAGCGAAACGATTTTGGTTTTCTTTGGAGTAGCATCAGAGTGATAGTTGGTAATCAAAACTTCTTGACCTTGTTTGATACAACCGCGTTCGATTCTGCCTATACCGATTCTGCCTACATATTCGTTATAGTCAATAGAGGACACCAAAAGTTGCAGTTCGCCATCGGGATCTCCCTCGGGTGCAGGTATATGAGAAAGGATAGTTTCGAATAGCGGTTGCAAGTCGGTTCCCTGCTCGAAAGGTACTAAAGAAGCAGTACCCGCTCTACCTGAGCAGAACAAGGTGGGACTTTCAAGTTGTTCATCGCTTGCATCGAGGTCAAAGAGAAGTTCCAAAACCTCGTCCATAACTTCGTCGATACGAGCATCGGCGCGGTCGATCTTATTTACGACAACTATGACCTTATGATTAAGTTCAAGCGCACGTTGAAGTACGAAACGTGTTTGAGGCATAGGACCTTCTGCAGCATCGACAAGCAGAATAACACCGTTTACCATTTTGAGAATACGTTCTACTTCTCCGCCAAAATCGGCATGGCCGGGGGTGTCTATTACATTAATTTTTACGTCCTTATAATGGATAGCCGTATTCTTTGCCAATATGGTTATTCCGCGTTCGCGTTCCAATGCGTTATTATCCATAACGCGTTCCTCGGTCACTTGATTTTCGCGGAATACGCCACCCTGTTTAAGCATCTCATCAACAAGTGTTGTCTTGCCGTGGTCAACGTGGGCGATGATTGCAATATTTCTCAAATCGTTTCTTACCATTTCTTGTCCCCCGTAAAAATAGGCATATAAATTATGTCCTACATAATAACATACGAATATACTATAACATTATACACAAAAAAACGCTCTATGCAATGTGCATATTAAATAATATTTCAACCACTTCTAAATTCCTCTTTATTTTATTGAACAAAAGTGTTATAATACATTAGTTATATTAGTGTGGCAGGTGTTTTATTTTGAAAATAAGCGATTTAAACCTTGATTCGGGGTTATACTTTCTCGGCATAGGCGGCATCAGTATGTCGGCAATAGCCATGATACTTGCTGGAAAAGGATATTCGGTATCGGGTTACGACCGTACTTTGGGCGACGTTACCGATAAACTCAACAAACACGGAATTGCGGTCTACGACGAGTTTTCCCCTTCACAATTAGAAAACTGCGGCGCAGTTATATATTCAGCCGCCTTCGGCGACGATCACCCCGTGATGAAGGAAATTCTTAAAACAGGAAAGCCTTTATACTCGCGCGCGGAAGTCTTGGGCGCGCTGGCTAATCTATATACAAACTCTATCGCGGTTGCAGGTACTCACGGTAAATCTACAACAAGCGGTATGCTCGGTCATATTCTGCTTAATGCGGTTGGTTGTGACCCTACCGTTGTAGTTGGTGCCGTAATGCGCGACGTTGGTTCTACATACCGTATCGGGAACGATGACAACTTTGTTTTTGAAGCATGTGAATACAAAGACAGTTTTCTTTCGTTTTTTCCGAAAATAGCAATAGTTTTGAACATCTCGCTCGACCACACAGATTATTTTTCAGGTATTGAACACATGCGTTCTTCTTTTACGCAGTATATGAACAATGCCGGTAAAGACGGATATGCAATATATAACCTTGATTGCGATAATTGCGTTCTTGCAGCAAAGGACTATATAGGTAACAAAATAACCTTTAGCGCAAATGGCGACAAAAACGCTGATTTCTATGCTGACAACCAAAAAATCATTAACGGATTTGCTTCGTTCGATGTTTTCAAAAAAGGCAAATTCTTTATATCGGTCAAATTGTCTGCGCCCGGCGAACACAATATTGCAAACGCACTTGCAGCCATCGCGGCTTGTGATTTGATCAACCTTTCAAAAGAAGATATTGTAAAAGGTATTGTTAGTTATGCGGGTGTCGGAAGACGTTTTGAATACAAAGGCAGTTTTTGCGGTGCCGATGTTTACGATGACTATGCACATCACCCTGACGAGATAAAAGTTACGCTATCCGCCGCAAAAGGTATTGCAAGTGGGCGCGTCATATGCGTATTCCAACCTCACAACTACTCGAGATTGAGAGATTTATTCGATGAATTTCAAAATTCATTCAACGATGCCGATATGCTAATACTCTGTCCGTTATATGCGGCACGTGAAGCATGCGGAGACGACGTTTCATCGGAACTACTTGCACAAAAAATCGAGGGTGCAAAATATTTTGAGACTTTTGACGACATCAAAGACTATTTAAGATGCGAATTGCGCGACGGAGATCTATTGATAATTATGGGCGCGGGCGATATCGCAAAGTTAGCAAACAGTATATAGGTCATTAATTTGTCAAAATATCAAAAAAAGACTTGACAAAAACGAAAAAGTGTTATATATTAAGGTGTTCGAATTTTTACGCAAAATCTTTTGGAGGTGGAATAAATGGCAAAATGTTCAGTTTGCGGAAAGGGCGTTACTTTCGGTTGTAACGTTTCTCACTCGCACAGAAAGACCAACAGAAGTTGGAAGCCCAACATCAGAAGAGTCAAGGCTAATCTCAACGGTACCGTAAAGCACGTTTATGTTTGCTCCCGCTGCCTTAGAAGCGGGAAGGTTACCCGCGCTGTATAAGCCACTATAACTTCAAAAAAACGAAGCGGTTATTAAACCGCTTCTTTTTTTGTTTCGTATTCTGCTTTTGACATTGAATAATGCGCTATATCACGCATTACGCCCTTGATTTCCATTTCTGATTCAGCCACTCTGTCGAGTTTAAATCCAACTCGCTTTGCAAGTTTTACCGATGATGAATTTTCTGCGATAATTCTAAGATTAGCCTCTAACATATCCAAGCGCTCGAACGACAGTTTCAAAACCGCGTTTACCGCCTCGGTCATGTACCCTTTTCCCCTGTATTTTGGTGAAAGAACGTATCCTATCTCACAACTTTTTGCAGAGGTATTTATCGAAGCAAAACCGCATGTTCCGATCATTTTATTTGTTTCTTTTAAAACGACCGCCCAATCGCCGTACAAACCCCTTAAATATCTTTTTTGCAGGAACTCTATATACCCTTCGGTTGCGCTGACATTAATATGCGGACTCCACAACAGAAATTCACAAACTTCGGACAGCGATGCATATTCGAACATATCGTATGCATCGCCCGATTCAATGTATCTCAATACCAGTCGTTCGGTTTCTATCGGAATAGAATTCAACAGCGCTTTGCGAATGCCTCTTTCGGTCAATTTTATCACCTCAATGAATGATTATATACCCTTACAAATCAAATTTCAATAGCGAATACTCACCCAATTTGTTATACAGTTGTATATATAGTATAAATATATATATTCTTGTAGTTAAAATTCATATAACCACCTTGACATAATCGAAGTGACGATGTATAATATCTCTATGTATAAATACAGATTTATAGGAGGAACGCCTAATGAAGAAAGGCATCTTATGTATTCTGCTGTCACTTCTCTTGCTTGTACCGATGTTTGCGTCCTGCCAACAAGAGGCTGACTTTACCGAAACAGAAGCAAGCGTTTACACGCTCTACACTATTGTCGACGAAAGTACGACCGATGAGGCTATTAATCAAGTTGAATTAGCACTTAACCGTATTTTATTTTACCGTTTAGGTGTTATTCTCAAACTCGAAATGGTAACCGAATCCGAATACGACAAACTCATTGAAGATAAGTTTGCCGAATTGGAAGCAAATCAACTCAACAAGAAGAATAACAAGCAGGTTAGTTCCTCCGAAGCAGATGAAAGCGAAGCAACTTCCGCAGAAGTCATGACGGGTGACCGTATTCTTGACCTTATTGAAGACGGCGAGGATATCCCTCTTGACGAGCCCAGACTTGATATCTTCCTTGTAAAAGGTTACGACAAGTATTACGAACTCGCAACGAGCGGAAAACTTGCGGCTCTTGACGAAAAACTCAACAACGAGGCAAAAGCACTTAAATCGTCTATTCACTCGACACTTTTCACTGCTGCCAAAGTTGACAACAAAACCTACGGTGTTCCTGTAAATAACGCTATTGGCGAATACACTTATCTTGCATTTGATTCCGAATTGCTTGACAAGTACGGATTTGATGCCAACACCCTTAAATCCGTTGAAGACTTGCAGGATTATCTCGAAGTTATCCAAAAGAACGAACCCGACGTTGTCCCCTTAAAGAGCGCAAAGGAACCTGTTGGTCTTAACTTCCTTAGCAACCCCGGTTTCCCTGCTCTTGTTAACAACGGCGAAGTTATTAACGCTTACGATAACACCAACTTCAAGAATTATTTCGCGATGCTCGCAAGATATCAAACTCTTGGCTATCTTGGCGACAGTTTGGGCGAAACCGAAGATTCTGAAGATGCACGATATGCAGTTCGTATCGAATCCGGCAACATAGACACCATCAACGCACGTCTTGACGATACCGGATTTGAGTATGAATACAGTCTCTACTCTGCACCTATCGCAACTAACGAGACTACCATTGATAACATCTTCTGTGTTTCTAAGTATGTTGTTTCCAACGAACTTACCGACGTTATGGAAATCGTTACCGAAATCAACACCGATGCGCAGTTGATGAACCTTCTCACTTACGGTATTCTTAACGAGAACTATGTTCTTGACGATGACGGTCAGGTAGAAAGACTTAACGACGACTATATGATAAATCCCAACCACGTTGGTAACTGTTTTATCACCTACACCGTTAAGGGCGAAAATCCTGAAAAGTGGAATAACGACATCAAACAGAATCAGGACGCTATCGTTTCTCCTTCTCTTGGTTTCACATCTTCTCTTACTAAGTTCACTTATAAAGAAACTGTTGAAAGCGAAGATCCCGACAACCCCGGCAAAACGATCACGACTCAAGTCGATGTTGATGTTTACGAACCCGATTATATCGAAATTCTCAACTCTGTTGTAGATGAATACTATCCTGCACTTCTTAACGGTACAGCGATCGAGTTTAATTACAACGAGTTGGTTACACAGGCTACCGATGAAGTAACCCTTTCGTTCATTGAAAAACTCAACACCAACTACGAAGAAGCATACTTGAAGCCCATGTTCGAAGAACGTATGCGCACTCGCATTACTGCTTCTCAAGGACCTACAATTCGCAAGAATGTTGAAACCGAAGTTATGGGCGACTTCACAGATAGCGTTATTGACAAACTTAACAACGCTCTTAAAACAAAATTCAAAGAAGAGTTCCCCGAAGCAACTGAAGACGAAATAAAAGACAAGATCAAGGAAACTCTTACCGATGACTACGTAGCAGAACACTTCTCGGATTATTATTCCGACGAAGAAGTTCAGGAAATCATCGAAGAAACCTATCTCGACGAACTTGAAGATGCAATTCAACTTGCAACCGATGAAGCTGTTGGTTCTGCTGAATACAACAGCGAATTCAATCGCCTTAAGAACTCTGCTGAATACAAAGAAAAACTTGATGCGATGCTCACCTACGATGCGCCTCAGAAGGTCCAAACTCGTGTAGATGAACTTATTGCTGTTCAGATTTCTGCTTATACCGATACTATTATCGCGGCGATGGAAACCGCAGTTGAAGAAGCAGTTAACGGCTTTATTGAAGAATACAAAGACGTTCTTGGTCTCACCGAAGATGAAATTCTACTCCAAATAGGCTACTATAAAGAAGTTGTTGCTGAAGAAGAAGGCACTGAAGGTGACGACACAAGCAGTGATGACATAACAAGTGACGAAAGCACCGAAAGCAGCGCTACCGAAAGCAGCGAGGCTGAATCCGAATCCACCGACGAATCTGTAAGCGAATCCGAATCCACTGATGAATCCGCTGACGCATCTACCGATGAATCCACCGATGAATCTGAAGGCGAAGGCGAATCTACTGATACCGGTTACGTTGCAGCATACGATTCTTGGTTTGCATTTGCGTTCGGCGAAAAGATCCAAAAAGTATACTATGTACTTTATCCCTTAACCGTTTAATACAAATTTAGCACAACAAAAAGACCGTTCTGTGAACGGTCTTTTGTATTTCATAATTAAATTAATTATGCGGTGTAGTTATCGAAATAACCTTGGATCCAAACAATAGGAGTACCTTTATCGCCGCTACCCGAAGTAAGGTCACAAAGCGAACCGATAAGGTCGGTAAGTCTACGAGGTGTTGTACCCTGAGAAACCATTTGTCCTACGAGGTTATCATCCTTCTTACGAATGTATTCACTAATAGCATCTTTTAGTTCCTTACCCGAAAGATGTTTAAAATCGTTATCCGCAAGATACTTCAACTTAACTTCATTAGGTTGACCTTCGAGGCCTTTTGTATACGCAGGAGAAACAACCGGGTCTGCCAATTCCCAAATCTTACCAACGGGATCTTTAAATGCACCGTCGCCGTATACCATAACTTCAACGTCTTTTCCGGACTTTTCTTTAAGAATTGCGGCAATCTTATCAACAACGGTTTGGCAGTCGCGAGGGAACAACTTAACAGTATCTTCGGTAGCCTTGTTACTGCCGAGAAGTCCATAATTTTCGTTATAACCCGAACCGTCAACAGAACTTGTAAGGATATCATCAAGACCAAATACACGTTTTGCACCTGCTGCTTTAAGAAGACGCTTACTGCGTACGCGTGTATGGATATCGCAGGTAAGAACAGAATCGGTATAGTCAAGCACCTTGCGGCAATCATTTGCAAGTATTATCTCTGCTTCGCAATCCTGAGATTCAATAAGTTCACGATAATATTCGATATAATCAACTCCGGTAAAGGGATGTTTAACAATACCGAAAAGTTCGCGGTAACGTGCTTCGGTAAGAACGTCTGTCCAAGGATTTACACCTGCAGCATCAAGAGAATCATAATCAATAAGATGATTACCAACCTCGTCCGACGGATAAGAAAGCATAAGTACGATCTTCTTTGCGCCTCTAGCGATACCTTTAAGGCAGATTGCGAAGCGGTTACGCGACATGATCGGGAAAATAACGCCCAATGTTCCTTCGGGGAACTTAGTGCGAATATCTGCAGCGATTTGATCGACAGATGCGTAGTTGCCCTGTGCACGAGCCACAACAGCCTCTGTAACAGCAACAACATCTTTGTTGCGCATTTCTATATTTTCGCTCTTAGCGGCAGAGAGGACGCTTTCCGCAACGATAGATGCAATATCGTCGCCCTGACGTATAATAGGCGCTCTAACTCCGCGCGAAACTGTACCGATAAGTCTTTCTTCCATGATATTAAAACCTCCAAAAATCTATTGACTTTTAAGCAATTACATTATATTATATCTTATATCATTAGTCAAGCGATTATTTATAATGTTTTGCATAAGGAGAACTAATGGATATTAAGTTAGAGCAATATAAAGTATTTTACACCGCTGCTGTATGCGGAAGTTTTTCCGAGGCAGCCAAAAAGTTATTCATAACTCAAAGTGCAGTAAGTCAGCATATACGTTCGATAGAAAATGAACTTGGAGTTATGTTATTTGTCCGTGGCAAAAAAGGTGCAAAACTTACGTCTCAAGGTGAACTGCTTTTCGGATATGCAAGACGCGCCATGAACGAAATCGAGAGCGCGGAAAGTCTGTTTGCTCGTATGAAGTCACTTGACGAGGGCAGTTTGCGCATCGGCGCAGGTGACACGATTACAAGACATTTCCTATTGCCGATTTTAGAAAGATTCCACAACACATACCCCGGTATAAAAATAGAAATAGTAAACCGTGTTACGGACGAAACTATTTCACGGCTTAACTCGGGCAAGGTTGATGTCGCATTTGTCAGTCTCCCAATAACGCCGGAACTCAAGCACAATTTAGATGTTTTGGAAGTCGGTTCACTTCACGATATATTTATTGCAGGCGATAAATACAAATACCTATCCGAATCTCCGGTATCAATGCAGGAATTAGCGTCACTACCGCTTGTGATGCTTGAACCCATGTCAAACACAAGAAAAATAACCGATGAATATTTTCATTCGCACGCTATTGAACTCAATCCCGAGTTTGAACTTGGTTCTTATGACCTTTTGTTTGATTTTGCCAGTAAAAATCTTGGCATCGCTTGTGTTACAGAAGAGTTTTCTCCGCAAATCAACGGAAACGACGTATTCAAATTGAATACAGACTTTGAACTTCCCTGCCGCAGTATCGGTGTATGCACATTAAAAAACGTAGAACCTACGCCTGCGGTTGTAAAACTTATTGAAATGATTGCCCAATGATTATATACAAAGCAAAAAGCGCACGTTGTGCGCTTTTTACTTTGGGTTTTTTGGTATATTATGAAGTGTCATCGCAAAAGGGGACATACGATGACGGGAGAAATATGTTCCTATAATTCCATTGTAAACATATACCTTAAAGTAATCTTTATAAAAGATTAAAATTATTATATAATTTAATCATTGCCCCCGACACCGAATCTTCGGGCACTTGAAATTCAAGAATTAATTTTAAAACAAACAAAATAATATAGAATACAAGGATTGCTAACGCGATTTTAGGAATCAGCATAAGTTGACGTTTATTTTTGCGTTTTTCTTCATAGGCTATGTTCTTCATAGCCTTTTCATATTGCTCGATCTTTTGTTGCGTTTCGTTATCGTTCTCGAGATACTTATTCTGCTTGTATTTACTCTTATCGTGCAAGGTTACTTCGCGAGGATCATTGACCATTCGCACTTTTGTTTCCTCGAGCACATCCTCGGTAACAGAAGTTTTCTGCCACTCCTTTTCCCTGCCGCACTTCTCACATTTGTCACTCGAAGTCGGATTTTTATTGCCGCAACAACACAGCCAAACGGTATCACCAAATTGCGGAATGACCTTTGTAGGATACTTTTCTTCTGCCGATTTATAGATATTCACACGGGTATATACCAACTTGCTTATATCATCAAGTTCTTGATAACGTTTTGTATTACCCGAAACCACCGTATTAATTTCTTCGATTCTGCCACCTGCGTATTCGACCGACAACAGAGTTAACTCGAGTTTAGTAAAATAACTTTCGGGCAACGGTATATAGACACACGATCCGAACGTAGAACTCTTCTCCACACAATTAAGCATATTCGAATCTTTCAGTCTAAGATCCTCGCCGTTGCGGTTGATTATGCCAAACGTCAATTCCTCTTGTGAATATGTAAAATCAATATTTGTATAAGGAATATTTTGGTTTAGATAACACGAAAGACGGATATTTAATTTCCTTATCGGGAGTTCGGAAACATTTTTGAAAATAAACGATGCAAAAACATCATAAGTTTCTCTATCCGAAAGGATATATCCCTCCTCGATTTCAACAGGGCTCTTTGATAATATAAAGGGATATTCCATATATTTGACAACACGCAGAGAACGCATACGGTCAAATTTTTGCCGTTTTAACTTTTCTTTCAACTCACGTTTTTCAGACGTATTCATAAATACTCTCCTTAAAATCGGAAGTAGTCCTCGACATCATTTAGTGCTCCGCGGCGGGTATATGCATCTACTGTTTCAAAAGGAGTGTTATCGGGATTACGAAGGTTACAACCTTGTGCGTATTCGATTCGTTTATACGATACCGTCAATTCAAAAGGAGTGGGAATTGTATACGGCTTCATATTATCCTTTTCGGCCACCGCTTCAAGAACCGCTTCATATATTTCCTTACACACAGCATCGGGGTGTTTACTTATGCAGTTATTCCATGCGAGTGATTTTTTGGTTTCAACTGTTTTAATCCAAGGGAATGTTTCACGCGCTTGGGCAACACAAACGTCATCAGAAGAAACGAAAAGTGTTTTTACTCCACGCTTTCCCGCTATTGCAGCATCGAATTGCAGTTCGCCAACTTCTTTGCCGTTTATTTTGTGCGACGTAAATGTTGATGAAGAATACACATGCGAAAGCGTGGCGTTAGGAGCATCATACGCGTGGTATCCTATAAACAAAACTCCATCATAAGTTTCGTCTATACTCGGAAAACGCAAACGGCTGCCCGAACCGATTATAAACTTACATCTGGGATCAAATGCCCTATAATCAAGATTAATTCCGCTTCCGTGGCAATCCCATATAACAACTTCGTCAGCACCGCTATCGAACAGGGCTTTTGCCGCAGCATTCGCCTCGCGCGTACCTTGGTCGATCGCAAACGCAAAATTTCTTGTTCCTTCTGCAAGTCCTTGACCGTATGTACCCGCAACACAGGCAACGCCTTCTAAATCAACACTGATGCAATATTTTGTTCCCATAGATACACCGCCTATTGAAATTAACTGAAAAATGTGTATAATTAATTAAAACACGAAAGGTTTTTTATATATGGATAAGAGCAGACTTAAAGACATTAAACTTTTTGTCCTTGATATGGACGGAACTATTTATTTGGGAGAAAAAATTCTTCCCGGCGCAATAGAATTCGTAAAAGAAGCGCGTGAGAGCGGAAGAAAAGTTATCTTTTTCACAAATAACGCTTCGAAGAATCCGAACAACTACGTCGACAAACTTAACCGCATGGGGTTCGGCGCTACAAGAAATGACGTTGTCACCGCAGGTGACGTTACCATTGAATATCTGAAACGACACAGACCTAATGAATCGGTTTATCTTGTCGGAACACCTGCCTTGGAACAATCGTTTAAAGAAGCAGGTATATCGCTATCGGAAAATGCAAATATCGTTGTAAGTTCTTTTGATACAACCTTAACATACGAAAAACTTGTCATTGCATGTGACCTTATACGAAACGGCGCAGACTTCTACTGCACTCATCCCGATTACAACTGCCCCACCGAAAACGGTTTTATCCCCGACAGCGGCGCAATCGCGGCTCTTATTACCGCATCAACAAACGTCATGCCCAAATACTTCGGAAAACCCTACAAAGAAACCGCAGATATGATTTCCGAACTATTCGGTATACCTTTTAGCGAAACCGCAATAGTAGGTGACAGACTATACACTGACATTGCTCTCGGAAAAAACAACGGCCTTATGTCGGTATTGGTACTAAGCGGTGAAACCAAAATAGAAGACGTTAACGAAGACAATGCGCCCGACATTATACTTGACGGTATCGGTGAAATTATTAAATATTTTTAAAGCAACCCAACTTGATTCCGTTTACCGATTCGCCTCTGCCAACAGTTACAATTACGCCAAAGCAGTTTTCGGGTATATCGTTCAACTTATCATACCCGAGTGTATCGGTACAAAGACGTTTAATAACTCGATTGATGTTCTCTCCGCAAGGGAGAACATCTTTTATTATACCCGAACGCTTCTTTTCGTTCAAATAATAATACAACTGTCCGAAATGTCCTTTATCGGGCAACTCATACGGATCTTTGCGCAATTTCAGCAAATATAGGTAGTCGCCGTCAGCCACAGCAGGACGCGATACCGCAACAGATGCATCGTTATCGGCGACAAACACTACTCTGACAGGAAGTATCTTTAAATATGTCAAAGCAGCAAAAAAGCCAAGGGCACGTGCAAAAACTTCCGAAATAGTGCCGCCTAAACCGAATCTGATTATATTATTGGAGGAAACACAATTACACAATGCCAAAGAACAAACGGCATTATATCCCGAAAGAAATGCCTTGAAATGTTCAGTACCGACATCTACTTTTACAGATTCATTAGACTTTAATACGCTTTTCTCGATAGATGCGACAACATCATAGTTCTGCGAAAGCAATATCTTATTAGACGCAATCACTTCTCCGACTTTTTTAAGTTCGATACCCTTACGTTTAACGTCATTATTGAACTTATCCGCTTTCTTTGGCGGCAAGACAAGGTAACGTTTTGATTCTGCAGAAGATATTGTACCGCCGAGAGAATTCAATTCGAGTGTAACACCGTTATTTACAGCGAAAAGCGAATAAATATTAAAAACAGAATTCTTCAGCAACTTTGCGCGAAGTTTGATATCCTTTGCAGCATCTGCATCATAGGCATATATCCAATTACCTGCATTAACATCGGGTTCTCCGCTTTTTGCGCAGTTTTCTGCGGCAACCAATATATCCATGACCGTTATTGAATCTCCGCATTCGACTTCTTTCAAAAAGCGAGTAAACGCATCGCGAACGCGTATATCTCTAATAGTAACATTGTTAATGGGGCGATACAGCGAAGAATGTAATCCGCTCACCAAATCTTCGGTAACGGTTTCAGAAAGCGAAAGAGGAGTTTCGTTTTCCTGAATGTTTTCTTGAATATTCTCGTTCATTGTTGCCTCCTATTTAATGACGTTGCCGTAAAGCAAATCACCGTCATGTGAAGTAATTTCGATTTCTTTTATATCGCCTACCGAACAATTATCAAAGTCAAAACCTGCTTCAAGAAAATTTTCGGTATGCCCAAACGCTTTATTTTCTGTAATTTTTTCGACAAGCACCTTGCATCTATTGCCAACAAGTGAATCGTATATACTATCTCGTGTTGCGGTGCACGATTCTATCAAACGCGTATTGCGTTCTGCCCTAACCGATTTCGGTACACTGTTCGGCATAGTTTCTGCCTCTGTACCTTTTCGTTCGGAATACGGGAACGAGTGTACATGAAATACTTGAAGATTATTCAAGGCTTCCATTGTTTCCAAAAAATCCTCTTCGCTTTCTCCCGGAAATCCCACTATTATATCTGCAGACAGCATAGCATTCGGAAAATATCGCCTTATTGCCTCAACACGCTCGAATATATCTTTTTTTCGATACGGGCGTTTCATAAGGCTTAACACCTTATCCGAGCAGGATTGTAACGATAAATGAATATGGGGCATAAAAACATTGGATTTAGATACTGTTTGGAGAAACTTATCGCTTATAACGTTTGGCGAGAGCGAACCGAGTCTTAAACGGTCTAATCCGTCGATTTCGGACACTTTTAATATCAATTCCGCAAGAGGTATCTTATTATACGCACTTACCTCGATACCCGTAAGAATAATCTCTTTGTAACCGTTAGAAACCAACCGTTTTGCCTCAGCAACGACGTTTTCCACGTCGCGTGAGCGAACACCGCCGCGACACTTAGGGATTATACAGTAGGTGCATTTGCCGTTACAGCCGTCTTGAATCTTTATAAAAGCGCGGCATTTTGAAAACAGTTCATCACCATTCTGCAAACACATTTCTTCGTACGGCGCGCCGTCCATAGTGATGACTGCATTCTTTTTTACCTGTTCGGAATTGACTATAACGTCAACAACCGCCATTTTATTACGGTTACCGCCGACATATATAATATTTTCTATATCATCAAACGCATTTACAAGTTGAGATGCACACCCAATAACCAAAACCTTACCGTTCTTTGCACAACGACGCACAAGTTGACGGCTTTTTCGTTCGCTTTCGGCGGTTACTGCGCAGGTATTCACTATATAATAATCACACTTGCCCTCTTTTGAAACATCACAACCGCATTCGCGCAGACGTTCCGCGATAGCGCATGATTCGTATATATTCACACGGCATCCGAGCGTATGTATTCCGACAGTAATCTTATTGTTCATTATTTATCCTATTAACCGCAAAAGTATATTCCTCCTCGGTAACAAGAAGGTTTATTGCCTCTAAAAGCGCTTTTGACGTAAGCGTTTCGGGCAGTGATAGTATTTTAGAAAGCGCCTTTCGGCGTTCGGCAGAGTTTGCGCCGCCCGAAAAGCCGTCGGTATAAAAACGAGTTTTTGAAATATTCGCGCCGATCGGCACATCGGACTGAGAAAAGGGCATGAGCAACTCTTTTATGACAGAAAGTTCTATACCCTCCACACCAAGCAAACCGTCGGCAGATGGGGCTTTTTTTCTTCGTTCTGTTCCGATTACGGACGGGGCATATACATTATAAATTTTACCCTTTAATATCCCTTTTAATTTAGCGCGGATAAAATTACCTGCACGGTCGCTGTCGGTGAGTAATATTATTCCGTCACCGCGCGACAGTCTTTTTAACAGTTGTTGTTTTTCGGTATTATTAAAGACAGAAAATCCATCGAGCGAGATTATCGGGGTTGATACGGCAAGGCTTACTTTTGCCTTATCATACTTCCCTTCCACGATCACGGGATATTTTAATCTAAGCCTTTCTTCCATAAGTGCAAATCCTATAAAATGCAAATTCCAATATTCGTTTCGGATTGCCTCTATAACTCTTAAGTTTCAAATCGGCATTCGAAAGTTGAGATATTGCAAAAGATAATGTACGTACATCGGTTTGACTGATTGACTGAGCGATTTTTCTGACAAGCCACGCTTTGATTTTTGTTTCTTTTGAAATCATATCAAACGTCTTGCCCGAGTCCAAACCCGTTTTTACCAAAAGCATATCGGAATAGTTCTTTGCAATAACGCCTACAGCCAAAGGAATCGTTTCTCGGCTCAAATCAAGGCTATCCAATATACGTTTGGCGGCAACCATATCACGTCTGTTTAGTGCTGTTGCTATATCGAAATATTTATATGCGTTATTTACGCAACAATATTTTCTAACATCATACACCGTAAGAGGTGTACCTGAATACACTTCGGTTAATTTTAATATCTCACCTTGAAGTATATACATATCGTTTCCGCACACATTGATCATTTCGCGCGGAACGGCCAAGTCATACTTTACACCCTTGGCATTAAAATGACGTGATATCCAACTCGCTAATTTATCGGCTTTTTCGGAATCGAACTCGACTACCAGTCCATTCTCCCTAACCGCTTTTATAAAAGACGGCAAACCGCTTTTTGTAGGCTTGTCCTCTTTATTATCTTCAACACCTACGTCAGCGCGAAGAACTGCCAATATCGTTAGATAATCGGGTATATCTGAAAACACTCTTATATAGTCATCAACATCAGAGTCCGTTATTCTCGCGGTTTCGAGGTCGGTTATCTCGATCAACTTTGTATCCCACATATATGGCAGTGAATACACTGCATCTTCAAGGTCGCTGATTTTATCAGATGCGGCATTGAAATATATATGGTTAAATTCAGGCAAGGGCGAGGCATCAATTTTTTTACGGATCAAGTTTGCGTAATGGTCTTTTGTATATTCTTCTTCGCCGCAAAACAGAAACACGCCGCTGAGTTTATTCTCTTTTAGTCTCTCTTTTAATATATCAAGGCTCATATATCTTTATTTGCCCTTCTTGATTATACATTTCTATTCTTAAAGTATCTTTGAAACGGCTAAAATAGTGTTCGGTATTGTAACCCGATTTCAAATAATCGTCACTTGCATATATATCATACGCATTAATGTGTGTGCCGTCGGATTTATAATCGTTCAATGCTACCGCAACATCACAGTCGATCCATTCACCGAAATCACCGCCGACAAATACAACCGATTTGCCCATTATTCCGGCTCGAATTACCGTTTGACCCATATCGTTATAAACTTCAACATACGATTCATTCGTAAATTCTTCGACGCAAACACTATCATAATGTATTATATCACAGTTTCTGCTATTTGCCAACTCTTTTATTTGTAAATAAATATCCATTTCATACGAAGTTATCGGATCGGGAACATATAAAGATTGCACTTTCATACTTCCGCTTAATCTATCAAACCGTTTTAACGAATATTGGCTGTAATCTACCAAAATATATTTATCCAAAGCAACACAGCCGTTTTTATACACCGCATCGGTTACGGAAGAATATCCGCCTATGTCAACATATACATTCGAATCAGGTGTTTGGAAATAAACATATTCGCCCGAGCCGTTGCCGTATTCAATAATTGACTTTTTGGCAATATAAGTATCGTTGAGCACCCAACAGCCATACAACGAAAGACAAAACAGCACAGCAACACACGCGAATGCCTGTACCCTACGTCTTGATAAAAATACCAAAACCGCAATCATTATTACCGACAGTATAACAGGCACAAACATATACGGAACATGGACCGACATAGTACCTATTTCCGCTTCGTGTATCTTCCTCGCAAGGTTAGTAATTAAATCAAACACCATACCTGCAGGATACGATATGATTTTTGCTAACGGTAGGCATATCGGAGCAACCAAGAACGCAACTATCGCAAAACCTATTGCATAAGAAAACAATGAAACTGCGAAAACGTTAATAAGCGGAGAAATATAAGAAATGGTATCAAATTTGGTACATATTATCGGAAACGAGAAAATAGTCGCGGCAAACGTAATAAAGATCGGTGTTACTAATGCAGACAACAATCTATAAATTATTGCGATGATACCCTCTGAGCGATTGAAACGTATGTTGAAAAACATTTGAATTTTCGCCAATATAGGGTGTGCAAGGATTATTCCAAGACTGCATAGATAAGAAAGTTGCAAACTCACAGACCAAAGCGAGTACGGATTGATTAAAACAAGCAAAGCGAGTGATATAAACAGTGCCGTAATTTCGTCGGAACGTCTTTTGAACAAGCGAAACAGCATAAGAAAGATAAAGACGAAACACGCCCTAACGGCACCTGCTGTAAAACCAACAAGCGACGCATACCCAATGGCAGTAAGTGAACAAAATACGCAAACAAATTTCTGACGAAAAGCAAGTATCATCAAAAAAGTGTACAGATTCAAAGAAAAGAGAGAAACATGCAAACCGCTTATTGCCAAAACGTGCGATAACCCGCTTGAATTATATAACGAATATATGTATGAATCAAGCGAACTGCGGTCACCCACAACGGCTGCTTTGGAAATTGCAGGTGCATATGTGAAACCCTCGTACAGTTTGACGCTATTTTGAGAAACGCTTTGTCTTAACCTATAAAACAACCCGTTTCCTGTTTCATACGACTTGATCGTGGCAGATGCAGTCAGCGAAATACCTTCTGCATAGGTTGAGCGCGAATCACTGAAGTTATATTTAACATCTGCATAAAAACGGTCGCCGGAAATCAGCGTATCGCTAAATTCATCAGCATACACTCTCACAAGTTCGCCTTTCGGAACACCGATATCGCTCGTAATAACATAAGCATCTGCATAATATGTATTTACTTCCGAAACCTTAAATTCCGCGATATCGTTTTCGCCGTCAAATTGTGACGTATTGATCTCAAAACTGTTATAAACAGTAACCCGCAAAACGCCAAAAGAGAAAGCGGCAACCGCAAGGGCAACCGCTGACACTCTTTTAATATTAATATTATCTTTGAAATAACAAGATGCGACTGTAAAAACCGTAGAAAATACAGCAAGAGCACCAAACAAAGCGCGAAAAGAAAATGTGTCATATTCAACCGAAAAAATACCAAAAACGACACCAAGCGCAAATATTGATACAGTTGTTGCAATCAAACGCTTTTTATACACATCGAATCCTTTAATTACGCAAGTTTTACAGGAAGTTTCTCGCCGCCGAGAATATGAAAATGGATATGTTTTACCGATTGTCCGCCGTCTTCACCAACATTGGTGATAACACGGTATCCATTGGTAAGTCCACATGCTTTTGCAACCGTCGGTATCGCCTTGATCACCTTTGCGATAGTATCTATATTGCTATCGTCTGCGCAATCAACCGAATCAATATGCGTTTTAGGGATAACCAACACATGTACCTTTGCATTGGGATTAATATCCTTGAACGCAAGTACGTAATCATCCTCGTAAACTTTCGACGACGGGATCTCTCCGGCAATTATTTTACAAAACAAGCAATTCATAAATTAACCTCTTATTTGATTTGAGAAGCCAAAACGGTTTCCGCTTCCTTAAACGCATCGGGAATCTTAGAAGCATCTTTACCGCCCGAGGACGCGCTGTTAGGTCTACCGCCGCCGCCACCGCCGACAATGGGCGAAATTGCCTTCAAGAGGTTACCTGCGTGTGCGCCGTTTTTAACAGCATCTGCACCACACGCTGCCACAAGAAGAACCTTGCCTTCGTTAACGGTAGAAAATACGCAAACTACACTACCGTCTTTTGCGATAATCTTATCAGCAGAATCACGCAACGCATCAACAGTCACATCATTAAAGGAAGAACGTACCAATTTAACTCCTTTTACATCAACTGCTTCGGAATACGCCTTATCGACAGCCTCGGAAGCCGACTTACGGTTAATATTCTCGATTTCTTTCTTAAGCGTCTTTGCTTCGTTAATGATTTGCTCTGCTTTATTAATTATATCTTCGTTGCTAACCGCTTTAACAGTCTTCTTTACGTTTTCGAGAAGTTTTTCCTGAGAACGCATTGCATTGAGAGTATTTATACCGGTTACACATTCGATTCTTCTTACACCGGCCGCAACCGAAGATTCCGAAACGATACGGAACATACCGAGCGAACCTGTTGCAGATACATGAGTACCGCCGCAAAGTTCAACAGAATAATCGCCCATAGAAACAACGCGAACAGAAGAACCGTATTTTTCACCAAACAACGCCATTGCTCCCTTTGCACGCGCTTCATCGGGTGTCATTATTTCGGTAGTTACGGTATTATTCAAAAGAACTTGGCTGTTAACCAAAAATTCAACCTGTTTGATTTCTTCTTCGGTAAGTGCAGAGCCGTGAGTGAAGTCGAAACGGCCGTATTCATCGTTTACATACGAACCCGCCTGTTCAACATGAGTGCCCAAAACTTCACGCAATGCGGCTTGTAGAAGGTGTAGCGCAGAGTGGTTACGGCGTATAGCATTACGGCGAACGTCGCAAATTTTAGCAGTCGCAACGCCCTTTTCGATAGTGCCTTCCTCCATTTGTCCGATATGGAGATACTGCCCTTCGGGTGTCTTCTTAGTATCGGAAACTACAAACACGCCCTTTTCGGTAACGATACGGCCTATATCGCCAACCTGTCCGCCGCCTTCGGCATAGAAAGGTGTTTTATCAAGAATAATGGTAGCCTTACCGCCCGAAAGAACGCCTACGTCCTCGCCGTCAGCGATAATATATTCGATATTGCAAACACATTCATTTTCGGTATATCCGACAAACTCTGTTGCTTTGGACTTATCGATCATCGCAAGAGCATCACCCGCCCAACCTGCGTCGATATTCGCTCTCGCTTCACGAGCGCGTTTTTTCTGTTCCTGCATGAGCGCACGGAATGCATCTTCGTCAACCTCTATACCCTTTTCCTCGGTAATTTCTTTTGTGAGGTCTATCGGGAATCCATAGGTATCGTAAAGTTTAAACACGTTCTCGCCGGAAAGTACTTTTTTACCGTTTGCTTCGGTTTCGTCAAGCATTTTTTCGAGAATCGAAAGACCTGCATCAAGTGTTTGAGCAAATCTGTCTTCTTCTGCTTTGATAGTCTTTTTAATATATTCCTGACGTTCGGAAAGTTCGGGATATGCTCCGCAGTTATTTGCGATTACAACATCACAAACTTCGCCAAGGAACGTGCCCTTGATACCGAGCAATCTACCGTGACGTGCAGCACGGCGAAGAACACGGCGAAGAATATAGCCTCTGCCCTCGTTAGAAGGAATAACACCGTCGCCGATAAGGAAAGTCGCGGTTTTAATATGGTCGGTGATAACACGGATAGATACATCGTTATCCGATGCACTTCCCTTATATTCCTTACCGCAAAGTTCACAAACCTTATTAAGAATACTTCTGTTTGTATCAACTTCAAAAAGGTTGCCGACATCCTGCATTACGCAAGCAAGTCTTTCAAGACCCATACCTGTGTCGATATTAGGATGTGCAAGACGTGTATATGTTCCGTTGCCGTCGCTGTCAAACTGCGTAAATACGATATTCCAAACTTCTATAAATCTATCACAGTCACAGCCGACTTTACAATCGGGTTTGCCGCAACCGTACTTTTCGCCTCTATCGAAGTATATTTCCGAGCAAGGGCCGCAAGGACCGGAACCGATTTCCCAGAAATTATCTTCCTTGCCAAAGCGAACTATTCTTTCGGCAGGAATGCCGTTTTTAACCCAAATATCGAATGCTTCATCATCTTCAAGATAGATACTGGGATAAAGGCGGTCTTCGGGAATACCCATAACCTTGGTGAGAAACTCCCATGCCCACGGAATTGCTTCTTCCTTGAAATAGTCGCCAAAAGAAAAGTTGCCGAGCATTTCGAAAAATGTACCGTGACGCGCGGTTTTACCCACGTTATCAATATCGAGAGTACGAACGCATTTTTGGCAGGTAGTCACACGTTTACGAGGCGGAACACGTTCGCCTGTAAAATACTTTTTGAGCGGTGCCATACCAGCATTAATCAAAAGCAAAGAATCGTCATCTTGCGGAACGAGCGGAAACGAGTTCATGCAAAGATGTTCCTTACTTTCGAAAAATTCGAGATACTTTTTACGGATTTCGTTAAGAGAAATGGGTTGCATTTTATAATAATCCTTTCAGATTGAATATCTTTTTATTCGTATTTTTAATTATCGCTGACGGTAGATTCGGCAGAAGATTCATCGCCGCCCAACACGACCGCTTCGATATCTTTTGATGTACTCCAACGCAAATTGTTATCTTCGCAGTATTTTTTGGCGTTTGTATTATCGGGTGCAAGAACAACAACGTTATCGGAACTTTCAAAAATATTTGTACCAAGCGTTATATCGGGGTTTTCAAAAGTCACAAATTCCAACAACGGGCAACCCGAAAAGGCACGGTCGCCAAGTTCGGTGATTTCTTTAGGAACAACTATTTCTTTTAAATTTTCGCAATATGAAAAAGCGCGAACACCTATTTTGGTTACGGTAGACGGAATAGTAAGTGTTTCCATCGCCGCACAATGGTTAAAACAGTATTCGGGTATTTCGGTAATATTTTTACCGAACGTAACCGTTTCAAGAGAATTACACCACGCAAAAGCACGAGAACCGATACTTGTTACAGAATCCGGAATAACTATCGAAACAAGTTTATCAGCATAGTAAAACGCACTTTCCTCGATAGTTGTAACCGAATCGGGTATATTAACCGCAACAACAGCCGTGTCGATATCGTAAAAACATAACGAGCCGATAACGGTAACGGGTTTACCGTCAATTTCAGACGGAACAGTAACAGTAGTATCGCCGTCTTCAACGAGGTATTTGATTATTTTAACATATTCATCGTATAATTCGTAAGAATACTCATCATTCTCGAGTGTTGCTATATAATCTTTAGGCATTTCCGGTTCCTCTTCACCGGTCACCATAGATTTGGCCCTCTTAAGTATCGAATCGCATGAGCAAAGGGTAACGCAAAGCATCACCGTCAGCATCAGCAACATTATTTTTTTCATTCAAAACATTCCTTTTAAAATATTTCCTATCAATTATATCACTCCAAAATAGTTTTGTCAATTTACATTAACCAAAAACAGACATTTTTATTGACATAATTGAACTTTAGAGTTAAAATATAGAAAATACTTAAGGAAGGTAAACTTTTATGGATAAAGCAACTTTCGCATCATACCGCAAATTCTATAACGACCAACTTATGAAGGACTGTATCCCCTTTTGGATGAACAGCGACCTTCTTGATAAAGAAAACGGTGGTTATATCACAAGTGTTGACAGAGAAGGCAAAGCCTACAACACCGACAAATCGGGTTGGTTCCAAGGCAGATGTCTTTGGACTTTCTCGCGTCTTTGCAACCTTTACGGCATCAAGCCTGAATGGGAAGAAGCAGCAAAGTTAGGCAAGGATTTCATTGACAAGCATATCGCCGACACCGACGGAAGAATGTATTTCACTCTTACCAAGGAAGGCTTACCTTTAAGAAAGCGTCGTTATTTCTTCACCGAAAGTTTCTACGTTTTGTCTATGGCAGAATATTCTGTAATGACCGGCGACAAGGAAGCGTTAAGAAAAGCAGAAGAATGTTATGAAATGATGCTTTCTATCTTCCATGATGCAAACACAGATCCTTTCAAAATCACTCCCAAGAGTTATGCATCCACACGTGAAGATCGCGCAGTTTCGATCCCTATGGTACTTATCAGCAGCGCTCAGACATTAAGACGTGCTGATCCCGAAAAGGCAGAGTACTACACCAAGATCGCTCAGGAAATGGCAGATGTTATCATTAACATTCACTACAAGCCCGAACTTAACTGCGTTCTTGAAACCGTTGGTCCTAACGGTGAGTTTATCGATAACCCCGCAGGCAGAACTATTAACCCCGGTCACTCGATGGAAAACAGTTGGTTCTTGATGAACCAAGCAATTTACACCGGCGACAAGGAACTTCTCAATAACGCTTTGAAGATTCTTGACTGCTCGCTCGAATGGGGTTGGGATAAAGAATACGGCGGATTCATTTACTTCACCGACGTAAGCGGACGTCCCTGCGAACAACTCGAACACGACATGAAACTTTGGTGGGTACACAACGAAGCATGTATCGCTACGCTTCTTGCATACAGCATAACAGGTGACGAAAAGTATTGGAAGTGGTTTGAAAAGGCTCACTTCTATGCATTCGGTCACTTTGCCGACAAAGAATATGGCGAATGGTACGGTTATCTGCACAAGGACGGTACTGTTTCCCATACACAAAAGGGTTCTATGTGGAAAGGTCCTTTCCACCACCCCAGATTCCTTATGTGCTGCGAATACATTTTTGCATGTCTTGAAGAAGGCAAACCCGTTGAATCGTTACTCTAATTGACCTTTTATGAAGAAAAGTCTTTTAATACTTTTAGCGATTTTAATAGTTACAGCATCATGCGTTCTTTTCCCTACTGCGAACACAGACGACGGTGCTGACATTTCTGCAACCGCATCTCAATCCGACAATGCCGTTACCGCAACATCTAATGCCGATTACCCCGTATGGCAAATTGCCATAATGTATTGCATTATGTTTGCAGGCATTTCGGTTATCGGGGTTATGTTTATTAAGGTTGTCAAGAAAAACAAACTACCATAAAGCATTTACAGAGCCGAGTTTTTCGGCTCTGTTTTTCTTCATAACACGCTAACGTCGATTAGACCTAAAAACAACAAGCCAACGCGTTTGTTTAGACTGAATTCGGGTATTTTTCTGTGTTTTGTGTATTTTAAATAAAACACAAAGGCAAAAATATAACAAAATGAGGATTATTTTGATTAAAAACTATTGATTTTTCGTGTTTTTTATGATAAAATCAATAGGCTTTTGCGAAAGGCAAAATACACACACCGTATATGCCTTGCACGGGTGCGCGAAATTCTCGCGTTTTTGGCAGGTAAATTTCAAATGCGGTGGCGGGTTAAACCCGAAGGAGTAAAACATGGCAGTTATTTCCATGAAACAACTTCTCGAAGCAGGTGTTCATTTCGGTCACCAGACGAGAAGATGGAACCCGAAGATGGCTGAATACATCTTCACCGAGAGAAACGGCATCTACATTATCGACCTTCAGAAAACCGTTAAGAAGGTTGAAGACGCTTATCTCTTCATTCGTGACACCGCCGCTGAAGGCGGTAACATCCTCTTTGTCGGCACTAAGAAGCAGGCTCAGGATGCAATCAAGGAAGAAGCACTCAGAAGCGAAATGTACTATGTAAACGTACGTTGGCTCGGTGGTATGCTTACCAACTTCAAGACTATCAAAAAGTCCATCCAGAAACTTCACAACCTTAACAAAATGGCTGAAGACGGCACTTTTGATCTCCTCCCCAAGAAGGAAGTTGCTTCCCTCCAAAAGGAAATGGCAGATCTCGAAAAGAACCTCGGCGGTATCAAAGATATGAAGGGTCTTCCCTCTGCTATCTTTATCGTTGACCCCAAGAAAGAAAAGAACGCCGTTGACGAAGCAAGAAAACTCGGTATTCCGATAGTTGCAATCGTTGACACCAACTGCGACCCTGACGAAGTAGATTACGTTATCCCCGGCAACGATGACGCTATCCGCGCTATCAAACTTATTGCCGCTACTCTCGCAGATGCTATCATCGAAGGCAAACAGGGCGAACAACTTACCGATTCCTCCGAAGTTTCCGAGGAACCCGCAGCTGAATAATCACCCAAAACAATATACCGATTTTTAGGAGGAAAAATAAAATGGCTAATATTTCCGCAAAAGACGTAATGGAACTCCGTAAAAAGACCGGTTGCGGTATGATGGAGTGCAAAAAACCACTTGTTGAAACCGACGGTAACTTTGACGAAGCGATTAAATATCTCCGCGAAAAGGGTCTTGCTGTTGCCGCTAAAAAGGCTGACAGAATCGCAGCAGAAGGCGTAGTTGACATTCTTACCGATAACGGTGTTACCGCTATCATCGAAGTTAACGCAGAAACCGACTTCGTTGCTAAGAACGCTTCTTTCCAAGAATTTGTAAAGGGCATCCTTAGAACTATCGTTAACAACAAACCCGCTGATCTCGCTGCTCTTAACGCTCTTAACTTTGACGGAACCGACGTTACCGTTGAAGCAGAACTCAAGAACATGATTTTCACCATCGGCGAAAACATGAGCATCCGTCGTTTCGACATCATCGAAGGCACTACCGGCTGCTATATCCACGGCGGCGGCAGCGCAGGTGTTGTTACCAAATTTGATACCGATTGCGATGCTACAAATGCTGCTTTTATTGAATATGCAAAGAACGTATGTATGCAGATCGCGGCTATGAGCCCCTCTTACGTTGACAGAGATCACGTACCTGCTTCGGTTATCGAAAACGAAAAGTCTATTCTTATGAGCCAGATCGAAAATGACGAAAATCTTTCCAAGAAGCCTGATGCTGTTAAGGAAAAGATGGTTGTCGGCAGAATCAGCAAGTTCTACGATAACAACTGTCTCGTAGATCAAGAATACGTTAAAGACGGCGACCTTACCGTTGGTAAGTACACCGAAAACGTTGCTAAGGAACTCGGCGGTTCGATCAAAATCGTTTCTTTCATCAAATATGAAAGAGGCGAAGGCATCGAAAAGAGAGAAGACGATTTCGCTGCAGAAATCAACAAACTCGTTAACGGCTAATATCTCAAATAAATTAGAGAATCGGGAATACCGATTCTCTTTTTTGTTTATAAAAACGTTTTCTTGACATTATAAAAGAAATGTAATAAAATTAATAAAACAACGCAAAAGGCGAGTTTTTCGGAATACCGTTCGAGTTGTGAAAACAACATGCGGCTGTCGGTGTCCCACATCGCGCCAAAAACAAGCAAAACAGGTATATCCGACTGCAAAACTGCGCTTTCGAAACCA
>JAZRUR010000053.1:0-3153 GCA_045652625.1 Eubacteriales bacterium
CTCCGTCGGAAGAAATAGTCGATTCTATTAAAAAGGCTATTGCACCGTTTGGAGGTAAGGTTTCCTCGGCATACGCATCTGAAGGTTATTTTGTGTCCGCAGATGACGAAAAAATCGTTGCACTCACCTCTGCTTGTGAGAGCGTGTTAGGAATAGAATGCAAACCTTATACCATGGGCGGCGGCACATACGCACGTTCGTTGCCCAATACGGTTGCTTTTGGCTCGGGTATCGAATCCGAACGTCACTTCCTCGGCGACGAACGCGGAAACGCACACCAGCGTGATGAATATATTTCCGAAAAAGAATTGTTTGACGGAATGAAAATTTATTCGCTTGCCATGGTTAATCTTTCGGATATATCATAATTTATCAGTTCAAACGGAACTTCTTTGGCAATATCTTTCTTCAATACGGCATTTGCAATCAATCTGCAAATGCCTTTTTCTTTGTTTACTATTACCTCTGTTTCACAGGATAATAGTTCAAGGTCCAATTCGGCAAGAAAATCCGATAATTCTTCACGCGCGAGCAGTTCGGCTTGTGTTTCATCAATCATTCGTTCTTCAAGCACGTATTCGCTGTATAAAACGCTTGACACCTTTATGGGCAGTTCGATAAATCCAAAAAGTTTTATGTTTTTCTCGGCAGACACGGCATCGAAATATTCATAATCACATTCAAGCGACGAAACAAGCGGGATTTCCCATCCCAACACTTTATAGGCGCGTTTCTTTTCGCTTTTACCCGTATATACCTTTGTCAATCGCGAAAAGGGAATGTCCGAAACAAATCTTTCTTCCACAGCCGCATAAACTATGCCTCGCGCATGTGACGGCCGAAAACTTCCGTTGCTTCCCTCTATAAATGAATTGATAAGCAACTCGCCTTTATAAACCACATCGCCCTCACGAACTTCGGGCGTTCCGTCGGCAGCGTCGATATCTATTATTACTCCGTCGCGTTCGGCGACTACATTAAAAAAGCCGTTTTCGTTTACGATATCGGGAATTTTGGTACGTCCAAGTACCGAAATATGAAGATGTGTTCCTTTTATGCTTATCGCGGCGGAAGACAATTCGCGACAACTCATAAGCAATTTATTTGCATCACCCGAAACATCAATATACGGAATAAAACTGCCGACAGATATACCGCATTCTTCAAGAGCGCGTTCTATTTCAGCAGTCGTCATTTCGGTATTTCCGCTTACTGTTATCTTCCAGACAAAAAGTTGAGCGAACAGCATCAGAAACAACGAAAACGCAAGACCTACAAGCATACCGTAACGTTTGCGATAACGCGAAAACAAGAACGGCAGACCTTTTTTATCGAATATCTCAAGCGAAACGTTGGCTTCTTTTGCGAAAACGGTTATGGCCTCGGCGCTGAAAATCGAGGCGTGAAAACTCACCTTATCTTCCTCTTGTTTCGTTCCCCAAAAACCGAGTCTTTGTTCTGCAAGTAACGTTGCAAACCGCGAAAAGGACTTAACGTCGGTGATAAAAACATATTCGCCGAAAATGCGGTGTAGAACACTATACAAACTCAACGCCGTCTATCCTCCCGTCTACCGCTATTACAGACACACTTAAATGTCTGAGTTCCAATCCGCTTCCGCATATAGTTACGGCATACTCGCCGTTAGAAAGAGTTATACGTTCGGGTGTGTAAAGTTCTATACGGCAATACCCCTCGGCAAGTACAGTTTCTCTGCCCCTTACCTCTACGTATACCCTATTGTCTTTTTTCAGTAATTCCGAAATCCATTTCATAAAACTGTTCACCGCTTCAATATACTCGTTTTGGAGTGATTTTATGAAAACAAGAAGGATTTTTTCTTTTATTACCGACACGGTTTTGCTGTTTCTTTTTATATATCTTATAATCTTTCCTCAAAATGCGTCGGAACCGACAAGAAACGCGCTTGATTTCTGCGCGAAAACACTTGTGCCGTCGTTGTTTATATATATGGTTTTATCAAAAGCGGTTTTATCGCTTCCGATAACCGAAAAAATCGCAAAGCATATCGGTGTTGCGCCTATCGCGCTTATTATGGGAACGCTTTGCGGTGCACCGATAGGCGCAAAAAATGCAATATCGCTTTACGAAAGCGGTAAAATTGATAAAAAATACGCCGAATATTTATGTTCATTTACTAATAACGCAAGTGTTTCGTTTGTTATCGGGTTCGTAGGAGTAGAACTTTTCGGTGATATACGCATCGGGGTAAAATTACTTATTTTCCAGATTATTTCCGCTATAATTACGGCAATAATAATGAAAACGGTTATGTACGGCAAGAACAAACCGCCAAAACCCGAATTTTCAAAAATAAACAAAATCGGGCTTCGCGAAGCGGTAACCGACAGCGCACTTACAATGATAAATCTTTGTGCATGTGTGATATTTTGTATCGTTGCAGGAAGCACGGCAACGCACATATTAAAACTTCCCAACGAATTAGACGCGATATTAAAATCGGTTCTTGAGTTTTCATCAGGTTGCGCGACAGCATCAAAAGTGGGCAGAATGGCGATACCTATATGCTCGTTTTCTATTGGAATCACGGGAATTTCGGTTGCATTGCAGGTCAGAAGCGTTATTGCAAACAAACTTGCAATGATGCCGTTTTTAACAGGCAAACTGATATCCGGTACGGCAATGACATTATTGGCATTTATTTTCGGTTGACAAAACGACAAAAATAGAGTATATTATTATCAAATCAACAAAAGGCGGTGTCGGAATTGAGAAACACAAACGAAGAAATGGAAACCATTTGCGCATATTGCGAAAACGCTGTATTGATTCGCGAAAGCGATATTTGTATATGCAAAATAAACGGCGCGGTCAACCAAACCGACACATGCGGAAAATTCTCGCTTGATCTTCTTAAGTTGTCCCCGATGACTCGTAAATTGCCCGAAGAAGAAACATTGTTTTTCGAACTGTAATTTTTTGTAAAAAAGTATTGACAAATACGAATATTCGTGTATAATAGTTCTTGCGCGTTTGGGAAACTCCCTCGTAGACAAACGCAAAAAATTGGATATGCAGCTGTGGCGGAACTGGCAGACGCGCACGTTTGAGGGGCGTGTGGGCAACCGTATGGGTTCAAGTCCCATCAGCTGCACCAGAAACAAAAAAAGA
>JAZRUR010000054.1:0-56816 GCA_045652625.1 Eubacteriales bacterium
TTTGGGTGACGACGGCCCTTTGCCTATTGATGACGGCGACGACGACGAGGTTCTTTCGCAACTTCTTGACATGGTTCCCATGGCAGAAGAAGCTGGTGTTACACTTCTTTTGGAAACCAACGGCGTTTACAGCGATACCGCAAGGCTTAAGAATCTGCTTGACAAGGTTCACAGCGATAACGTAGCCGCACTTTGGGATATTCATCACCCCTACCGTTTCGCAAAAGAATCTCCCGAAACCACGGTACAGAATCTCGGAATGTACATTGCGCATGTGCATATCAAAGACAGTATCGAAGAAAACGGCAAGATAATTTATAAAATGATGGGCGAAGGCGATATGCCTATCGAAGATATGATAAGAGCATTGGGCTCTATCAATTTCGACGGTTATCTCTCGCTTGAATGGGTAAAACGTTGGGCGCCTTATCTTCAAGACGCAGGTATAATCTTCCCTAATTATGTAAACTACATGGGACGCTTTATCGGTAAGACTTTCGGTTCGGACGTTCTTATAGACGACCTTAGAGGTCATGGTAAGTATATCTGGCAGAAAAACATGCTTATCGACCTTACCTTCCCGCAGGTACTCGACAGGGTTTGCGAGGCGTTCCCCGACCAATACGCTTTCCGCTTTACCGAATGCGACTATACAAGAACATATCCGCAATTCCGCGATGACGTCGATAAATTCGCACGTGCGCTCATCTCGCTCGGCGTTAAGCGCGGCGACCACGTTGCCGTTTGGTCAACCAATCTTCCGCAATGGTATATCGCGTTCTGGGCAACCACAAAGATCGGCGCGGTTTTGGTTACGGTTAACACCGCATACAAAATATACGAAATCGAGTATCTTCTCCGTCAGTCCGACACACACACTTTGGTCATGTGCGACGGGTTCAAAGACAGCGACTACAACGCTATCATGCACGAACTCTGTCCCGAACTTAACGACCATACCGCAGGCAAGCCGCTTTATACAAAACGTCTTCCCTTCCTGCGCAACGTAATCACAATACAAAGTGAGCAAAAGGGTTGTCTTACCTGGGAAAAGGCGCTTGAATACGCGGACTTGACTCCTATCGAAGAAGTTTACCGCCGCGCATCGCTTATCAGCAAACACGACGTATGCAATATGCAGTACACCTCGGGCACAACAGGTTTCCCGAAGGGTGTTATGCTTACTCACTACAACGTTGTAAATAACGGCAAGAACATCGGCGACGGTATGGACCTTTCCACCGCCGACAGAATGATGATCCAAGTGCCGATGTTCCATTGCTTCGGCATGGTTCTTGCAATGACAGCATCGGTAACTCACGGTGTTACTATGTCCCCGCTTTCCTATTTCTCGCCCAAACGTGCACTTGATTGTATAAACAGAGAAAAGATAACCTGTTTCCACGGTGTTCCTACAATGTTCATTGCATTGCTTGAAAACGAGAATTTCGACAAGACCGATTTCTCGCACATGCGTACAGGCATCATGGCAGGTTCGCCTTGCCCCGTAAAGGTTATGCAAGACGTTGTAGACAAGATGAATATGACCGAAATTACCATAGTTTACGGTCAAACCGAGGCTTCCCCCGGTTGTACCATGAGCCTTACCACCGACAGTCTTGAAGCGCGTGTAAACACGGTAGGCGCTGCTATGTTCGGCGTTGAATGCAAGATAGTCAACCCCGAAACCGGCGAAGAACTTCCCGACAACGTCGACGGCGAGTTTGTCGCACGCGGTTACAACATAATGAAAGGCTATTACAAAATGCCTCAGGCAACCGCTATCGCAATAGACGAAGACGGTTGGTTGCACACAGGCGACCTTGCGCGTCGTACTCCCGAGGGTTATTTTAAGATTACCGGACGAATCAAAGATATGATAATCCGCGGCGGTGAAAACATCTACCCCAAGGAAATAGAGGACTTTATTTACACCCACCCGAAGGTAAAAGACGTTCAGGTTATCGGCGTTCCCGATATTCAGTACGGCGAGGAGATAATGGCATGTATTATTCCTAAAGAGGGCGAAACAGTCACCGAAGAAGAAATCAAAACATACGTCCGCGAAAACATGGCTAAACACAAAACACCGAAGTACGTTTCGTTCGTCAACGAATTTCCGATGAACGCAGCGGGAAAAATACTTAAATATAAGATGCGCGAAAATGCGGTAGAAGAACTCAACCTTAAAAAAGCCGCATCTATCGAAACTGCATAATTATGTAAACCAACATTCACTCCCCGACATTTTTCGGGGAGTGAATCAGATTAGGAGTTTTTATGAACGGAAGAAAAGTTTTTACCGATATAAACAACGCAGGTTTTGACTGTGCTTTATTTCTTGACGAAATCAGTCAGTATTACCTAAGTGATTTTTACTCGACCGACGGCGCGGTTATAGTTTCGAATACCGAAACGGCTTTGTTTGTTGATTCACGTTATTTCGAAGCGGCGGAAAACGACAAAAAAGCAGACAAGTTAAGCGATGACGTAAACGTATACCTTTTCAGAAAAAATATTTTCGAAGTTATCGCAGAATACGTTTCCTCTATCGGCGCAAAAAAGGTTTGTTTAGACCCTGCGCTTGTTACAATAAAGCAGTTACAGACTTTGCAAAGCAAATGCGTTGGTATCGAGTTTGGATATCTTTCCGATGTTTGTTTAAAGCACAGACGTGTAAAAACCGCAGAAGAAGTTAACAAAATACGCAAAGCGCAGTCTATTACCGACAAGGCGTTTACACATATTCTCGGTTTCATTAACGAAAACAGAACCGAACTTGACGTTGCGGCGGAACTCGAATATTTTATGCGTTGCAACGGCGCAAACGGACTTGCTTTTGACACGATCGCCGTTTCGGGCAAAAACTCCTCGCTTCCCCACGGTGTGCCGACAGACAGTAAACTCACCAAAAACTCATTTTTCACAATGGATTACGGCGCAAAGTACGCAGGATATTGCTCTGACATGACGCGAACTATCGTTTTGGGCAAAGCCGATGACGAAATGAAGAAAATATACAACACCGTTCTCACCGCACAGGCAGAAGCGATGAAATATATCAAAGCCGGTGTAAGTTGTAAAGATGCCGACATGGCGGCACGAAAGGTTATAAACGACGCAGGATACGGCGAATACTTCGGTCATTCGCTCGGTCATTCGCTCGGGTTGGAGATACATGAATTGCCGTCTTGCTCACCAAGAAGTGAAGATACACTTGTAGTCGGCAACATCGTAACCGTCGAACCCGGTATTTATATCCCCGGCAAATACGGCGTAAGAATAGAAAACATGGTACTCGTTACCGAAAACGGTTGCGAAAACCTTACAAACAGCGACAAATCGCTTATTGAGTTATAATATGCATACACAAGTATCCACCCTTATAATTTTCATTTTACTCTTTGCAGTCATTATCCCACAACAAAAAAGAAGACGTTTTTTATTAACCCGAATAACACATAAGGAGAAAATAAATATGCTGCCAAAAGAAATGATAAAAGAATTCGTCGGAAAGGTTTGTTACGTTTACGTTTTCGAGGGTTCTATGTCCACTCTCGCAAGAATAGTAGAAGCAGAAGATAACTGGATAAAAGTAAAAGACAAAAAAGGCGTTATTTCGATGATAAACGGCGACATGGTCAAAACCATTCAAATCGCCCCCGAAAAACATCAAAATTCATGTCAGTAAGTGTTTATACAAGCAAAAAACACTTGACAAAATAAGGCATTTCATATAAAATAAAGTAGTTAATAATATTTGTCTGATGAATTAGACATTAATCAGGAGGAAATAATATGATTTCGGCAGGCGATTTCAGAAACGGTCTGACCTTTGAAATGGATGGCCAACTTATGCAGGTTATCGAATTCCAACACGTTAAACCTGGTAAGGGCGCAGCGTTTGTTAGAACTAAAATGAGAAACATTATATCCGGCGCGGTTATTGAAACTTCTTTCAACCCCACCGCAAGATTCCCTCAGGCTATCGTTGAGAGAAAGGATATGGAATACAGTTACTCTGACGGCGATCTTTATTACTTCATGGATCCCGAAACATACGATCAGGTTCCGCTTAATGCAGACAAACTCCCTGACAGTTTCAAATTTGTTAAGGAAGGCATGACTTGCAGACTTATGTCCTACAAGGACAACGTATTCTCGGTTGAACCTCCCATTTTCGTTGAATTGGAAGTTACTGCTACCGAACCCGGCGTTAGAGGCAACACCGCCACAAACGTAACCAAACCTGCTACTGTTGAAACAGGTGCAGAAGTTAAGGTTCCGATATTCATCAACGAAGGCGACGTTATCAAGATCGACACCAGAACTTGCGAATATCTCGAAAGAGTATAAGTCGCTTCGCTCCTTGAACAAACTTGCGAACATCATAGGAGTTTTTTTAAGGCACATGTCCTTGAAAAAAACAAAATTATCATTGCATATTTCTAAGCGAAAAACATAATCCTAAACTAAAAAGGAGAAACAGAATGAACGTATCCGAAAAGGCTGCATATATCAAAGGTCTTATGGACGGTATGTCGATAGACACTTCCAAAGACGAAGGCAAGATTCTCGCCGCTATGGCTGATCTTCTTGAAGACCTCGCGCTTTCGATTCAAGACCTTGAAGACGAAACCGCTAATCTTACCGATTATATCGAAGAAATTGACGAAGACCTCGGCGCAGTTGAAGAAGATTTCTACTGCTGCGAAGATGACGACTGCGATTGCTGTGACTGCGACGATGATTTCGATTACTGCGATTGTGACGATTGCGACGATGATTGCGATTGCTGCGATTGCTGCGAATGTCTTGAACTCGAATGTCCCGCATGCGGCGAACCCGTTTATATCGACGAATGCGACGTTGACAAAATCGACGAACTCGAATGTCCTTCTTGCGGCAAGGTTCTTACTCTTGTAGAAACCGATGCTGACGAAGACGAATGTGGTTGCGATTGCGGTTGCTGCGAATAATCGCCGACGCTATCGAACAAAAAACAATTTTTAATTAAAAAAGCGCTGTTGCAACTTCGCGACAGCGTTTTTTAGGTGAAAATATGAGCATTACAAGAGAAATAATCGACGTACATACACATATATGGCCCGACAAAATATCAATCCGTGCCGCAGACAACATAGTTAATTACTACTCCGTGCCCCGTCAGGGCGACGGTTCTGTTGACGGATTATTCAGCGGTGCAAGTTGTTTCGAAAACATACGGTTCGTAATATCATCTGCCACACTTAAGCCCGACTTGGAACACGCGCAGGTTGGCAACAACTTTTTGATAAACACAGCAAACAACGATTCGCGTTTTATACCTCTCGCCTCTTTTCATCCCGAAATGGGGTTTGACGATGCGGTAAACGAACTCGAGCGTTGCAAAGCGTTAGGCGCAAAGGGTATTAAGATACACTCGGACTTTCAACGGTTTTACATCGACGCTCCGAACGCCATTGAGATATACAAAGAGGCGGCAAGACTGAATCTGCCTATACTTTTCCACGTCGGCGACAAAAACACCGATTTCTCTACCCCGAAACGCGTTTGCAACATTATTGAAAAACTACCCGAACTCACTATTATCGCGGCACACATGGGCGGTTACAGCGTGTGGGACGAAGCGGAAGAATATCTTATCGGCTCTCCTGTTTATACCGACACGAGCGAGGCGCTATTAGGCATGGACGAAAGCGGATTGTATCATCTCATAGAAAAGCACGGTGTTGAAAAGGTAATGTTCGGTTCCGACTATCCGCTTTGGAACACCGATTTCGCCTTTAAACAGATCGAAAGCATCGGCTTAAGCGAAAGCGAAAAGTCGTTAATCTATGCAGACAACGCCAAAAAAGTTTTCGACGTTTGAATTTTGAGTTTTGAGTTTTTTATTACATTAAGAAACTTTTTGAAAAAAGTTTCTTAATAATCTTCAAAAACTTTAAACAATAAATAATTCAGAGTGAGATAAACGAAGTTATTTTCGAAGAAAAACAAGCGTCGCCCTACAAATGTAGGGCAGTCGAAGTTTTTCTTCGAAGTGTTTGAAAATACAATAAATAATGAATTCCTTATAAAAAATCATGCCTCCCGATTTTCAAGAAGCATGATTTTTATTTATAATATTCTTTCAAACACGTAAAGAACGAGTTTATCCGCGCTCTGAGAAAACAAAAATACAACGGTTGTTACGCCGTTGTATTTGTTGTATCTTGTAGATAGCGACTTATCTAAATTTACGCTTACGAGCCGCTTCGGACTTCTTCTTGCGCTTTACGCTGGGCTTTTCGTAATGTTCTCTCTTACGAATCTCAGCAGGTACGCCGCTTCTGAGATAAGACCTTTTGAATCTACGGAGAGCGCTATCGATGGTTTCGTTCTCCTTAACTCTTACCTCTGCCATTTTAAACCCTCCCTTACATCGGTTTCCGAGGAAATCGCATCTATTGGGGACATTATATCAAACATTTCGACACATGTCAACAAAAGAATTAACAATTTCTAATAATTTCGTTATAAATTAAAGAGCCTTCTTTGCGGTTTCAACGAGAGATGCAAATGCTGCCTTATCGTTGATTGCAAGTTCGCTGAGCATCTTACGGTTGAGTTCGATGCCGCTCTTCTTAAGACCGTACATAAAGCGGGAGTAGTTGATACCCTCTACCTTGCACTGAGCGGAGATACGGGTGATCCAGAGAGAACGGAAATCTCTCTTCTTCATTTTTCTGCCGGCGAAAGCGTAGTTGCCGCTCTTAAGAACTGCCTGTTTCGCCATCTTGAAATGCTTACTCTTTGCGCCCCAGTAACCTTTGGCGAGTTTAAGCATTTTATTTCTTCTTTTTCTGGTTGCTAATGCACCTTTAATTCTTGCCATCTTTCAAAACCTCCGTCAATTATTTATAAGGGATCATTCTCTTAAGATCGTCATAACGAGCATCGCTTACGTAAGATGCCTTACGGAGTGCTCTCTTGGTCTTGCTGGGTTTAAGACCGGTCTTATGGCGTTTGCCGGGATGATTCATCTTGATCTTACCGGTTGCGGTAAGGGAGAAACGTTTTGCGGAAGCCTTGTGTGTTTTAATTTTTCCCATTGTTATAATTCCTTTCGGTTATTTTGTTTTTTTAGGTGCGAGGATCATCGTCATGTTTCTTCCGTCAAGAAGCGGTTTCTTTTCGATAACTGCGTTTTCTCCGCAGCCTTCGGCAAAACGATCAAGCAACTGTGCACCAAGTTCGGTGTGTGCCATTTCTCTGCCGAAAAATTTAACGATTACCTTGACTTTATTTCCCTGCGAGAGAAATTTCAACGTATGATTAAGTTTGGTGTTGAAATCGTGAGTATCAATACGGCACTTAAGTTGTATTTCCTTAAGTTCGATAACCTGACGTTTTTTACGCTGTTCCTTTTCGCGCTTTTCCTTTTCAAAACGGAATTTACCGTAATCCATAATCTTGCACACGGGGGGCACAGAATCGGGCGCGATCTCGACAAGGTCGAGTTCTGCCTCGTTGGAAAGACGGATAGCCTCGGAAAGTTTCATTACGCCAAGTTGATTGCCGTCCGCACCGATAACACGGACTTCACTTGCTTTAATTTCTTCATTAATTGCGGAAGAAGGCTTAGTGGCGATGAGAGGACACCTCCAAAAATAATTTGTTTTTACAAAAAATAAAGCAAAGCAGACAAACCGCTTTGCACAATCAAAAAACACTTACGGCATAGTTATACCGCAGTTGGATATTGACCGTGCTCGGCTTAGTGCCGCAGGGTGAGAGCAACGCTCTACTTCTTTGTACCAACAAATATTACCACACAATAACCTATTTGTCAATATCTTTTTACCAAAAAATCTCTGACAAATTGTATTTTTCTACATATAATGTTTTTGAGGAGGTATTATTATGCCAATGCTGTTTTTAAGCCCGTCAACTCAAGAATATAACTCATATTACGACGGAAGCGGAAGTGAAGAATATTACATGAACCTTATTGCCGACTATATGGAACCCTACCTTACCGCAAGTGGTATAACATTCACGCGAAACAACACCGAAGGTTCGGTCGGCGATTCGGTAAGACTCTCAAACGCCGGCGATTACGCACTGCACCTCGCACTCCACTCAAACGCTTCCGGATCGGCAAACTACGGAAGACAAACAGGTAGCGACATCTATTACTACCCCACAAGTATAAACGGAAAACGCGCTGCGGATATTATCGTTACTAACCTCAAAAAAATCTATCCCGACCCGCAAAAGGTTCGTGCACTTGCAACGACAAGTCTTTATGAGTTAAACAACACTCGCGCCCCGTCCGTCTTGGTTGAACTTGCATATCACGACAACGCAACGGACGCAGAATGGATAAAGAACAATCTTCAATCCATTGCAGAAAACCTATCACAATCGGTTGCAGACTATTTTGGCATAACCCTTGTAGACCCCAACCCCACACAAACAGGCATAGTTGTTACCGAGGGAGGCCGTTTAAACATACGCAATGCCGCCAACCTAAACGGAACTATCATCGGACAAATCCCAAACGGCAGTACGGTTCAGATCAAAGGCCAAAGCGGAGATTGGTATTTAGTAACATACAACGGTATAGAAGGATACAGTTACGGCGCTTATATCAGACTTCAGTAATCTCCATAAAACAAACTGTCGCAGGTCTTTGCCTGCGACAGTTTAATTATATTCATTATCGGTTAGGATGCCGCATCGAGTTTAAACTCAATAGTATAAGATTCACCTGCTGTAAGCACACGGTTGAAGCGGAATACTGTAATAACCACCGTGTCACCCGCACGATAATTCGAAAGCGCATCAGTAAGGTCTTGACGGTTAGTTACTTTAGTTCCGTTGAAATCGGTGATGATATCATAACGCGAAAGACCTGCTATATATGCAGAACTGCTCAATTCGATATCGGCAACAAGAACACCCTCGGGATACTCACAATAAGGTCTAATACGGAAATATTCCAAACCGTCTTCGACATCGTATACGGTAATACCGATTTGAGGAGTTGCTACGGCTATATCGCTATCGCCTATATCTTCACCTGCAATTAGTTTTTGGAAAATATCAATAGCGCTTGTGATAGGAATAGCAAATCCGATACCCTCGTATTGCTCATCAACAAGTTTCATAGAGGTTATTCCTACAACATTACCTGCCATATCTATAAGAGGTCCGCCGCTATTACCGGGGTTTATAGAACAGTCGGTCTGCAGAAGCGTCATCGTCTTAATAACTTTACCTGCATCGTTAGTGATATCAATGTCACGTGCAATACCGCTTATAATGCCGCAGGTCATTGTACCTGCAAGAGTTTGGTCAAACGGTGTGCCTATCGCAACCACGTTTTCGCCTATCATAACCTTGCTTGAATCGCCAAAACTTACCTGCGGAATATTCTCTGCATCAATATGAAGCACTGCGATATCGGTGGTAGCGTCGCTTCCAACTATTTGAGCAGAATACTCTTCGCCGTTATAAAATACAACCGTAATTTCGTCACCCGATTCGATAACGTGGTGGTTGGTCGCAATATATCCGTTTTCAGAGTCGATAACAAAACCGCTTCCGATAGAATAGGGTTTTCCTTTAAGGCTTACACTTATGGTACAACACGCAGGAGCACATTCTTCGTAAATTTTGCTAAGTGTCGTGGAAAGATCAACATCAGTATCGGGTGCAGGTGTGAACTCCGGAACACTCGCATCGGGATCACGAGAATAATCAAGCGGATTCTTCTTATCGGACGAATCAGTTTCATCGGAAGATCCATTTCCGACGCTCATTTCGGAGCCTTCGGAAGAAGATGACGATCCATCGCCGTACTGTTGTGCCAAAGATATACCAAATACTGCAAGAGCAAGTACACCTATAATAACCGTGATTACAATAACGGTCTTTAAAACTTTTCCGCCCTTGTTGCCGTTATTATGCTCCGAACCGTTCCAATTGTAAGAATAATCGGGACGATCATTGCCTGAGGGCGGCATTTGATTGTTGTAGTCAAAGTTGTTGTCAGCCATTTATTTAACTCCTTTGTTTTTCGATAAAAGATTATATCATTACCATTAAAAACACTTGAACTTTTTTGTTTTTTACTATACAAGTCTTCTCGGCACATGCTCGATCAACGCGGTCGGAAGTGTAAATCCAAACTCGGTATATTCGCCGCTTACCGAATCGACATATATTTCTTCACCATGATTACGAATCGAAGTTTGTGCGATATAAAGACCTAAACCCGTTCCGCTTTTATCAAGTCCGCGCGAACGGTCCGTTTTATAAAATCGGTCGAACACATGAGGTAGTTCATCTTTAGGTATTCCATCGCCCGTATTACGGATAGTAAAACACGCTTTGCGCTTTTTCCTGCCGTCGGAAACGGTAGAAACTGCAATGGATATGTTTCCGTTTTCGGGAGTGAATTTAACAGCGTTATCTATTAAATTAAATATCACTCGGTGGATAATGTCCTTATCCGCATTGACATATATATCATCTTCGCCTGTTTCAAATGCAATATCAAGGTTTTTCTTGCTTATTTTTGACTCGAGCGAAATCAATACCGTACGTGCCGTTTCGGAAAGATTGAAATCTATCATTTTCAAATCAGTTCCGCTTTCAAGCCGTGAAACTTCCAAAAGTGTATTAACAAGTCTGGATAAACGTTTTACTTCCTGAGAAATAATATTTAAATATTTTTCATGTTTTTCGGGCGGTATCGTACCGTCTAATATGCCATCGACAAATCCCGAAATCGTCGTCATCGGGGTACGCAAGTCGTGAGAAACGTTGCCGATGAAGGAGTTTCTAACCTCATCAATATGTTTAAGCGAAACCGCCATATCATTGATAGCAGCGGCAAGTTCCGCAACTTCGTCTTGTCCCGTATATTCGATTTTTGTATCAAATCTACCTTTAGAATAACTTTTCGCCGCAGAAATAATTTCGCTTAACGGCTTTGTAGTACGCCGAGAAATAACGTAAAGCGAAACCATCGCCGCAAGAAGCATCCAAAGCGCAACCGTTATAGAAACAATAGTAATTTCTCTTGTAAAAACAACACTACCGTAATTGCTCATACTTATCAGCACTATAAACGGAACATCGTTTACATACGAAACAAAATAATCGTTCATGTGATTTTTGTCGAAAAAACCGTCTATCGTGCTTATCGAATAACTCTCTTCAGCATACAGTATCGTCGCAAGTGCCGTGGCCGAAAGGCTGTTTCTATCGTTCTCGAAACTGTTATCGGACGTGCCGACAAGTTCTCCGTTCATATCGAAAACAAAGATCTCGGCGCGTGTATTCTGTGCAGAATAATCCAAAAGACGTTGAAGTCCGCTTTCTTCTTCGAAAGCAGTATATATTTTACCGTAGCCGTTAGTTTCAAGATAGTTGTCGATAACAATAGACGTAGAACCGGCAGATATATCCATAGAACTTCTTTGCATATTATAACTATCTACCGCCACACGCGAAGAAACCGCAAAAAGTATCGTCGTAATACAGATCACCAATATAACGGAGAATGTCGCAAGATATTTACCGAAAATACTTTTAAACATCTTTCTCCTCCGAATTGATTGCTTTTAAAGTTTAATTTATCCATATTTTAACATACTTATAATAACATTACAAGTGAATGAATCAAAAACAATAAAATTTTACTTTTTTATAACATAACGTTTTTACATTATTTTAATATCGGCAAAAAACAACCGCCCATGTTGAGCGGTTGTTTTTAAATCAAACAGTCTTTTTCGACAGCGATATCACGCCGACGGCGGCGATCACCATAAGCGATATCCAAAGCATCTGCACCGAGTCATCACCTGCGTTAGGAGGCGTTTCGTCGGATACGTTTTGTTTCTCGTCAATCATAAGTATACGGCCGTCGCCCATCATGTTTCCGTACTTTTCGGCTGTGATTTCGCCTTTTAAGTGGTTTGTAAAGTATTCGATAAGCATTTCGGAATCGGTCTTCGGTCCGATGTAATCAACGTTCTTTGCGTCAGCAAACATTTTATAACCGCTTAACTGCAGCATATAACAAGTCCCTGCCACGGTATAGGTTTTATCCAAGTCGATTGCTTGTCCGTTTACACAAACATTTCTCACACGTCGCGGCGCATCTTCCTTGATAGAAACAAAATCGCCCAATTCGTCGATAACCACCGGAGTTTCTATATAAGTATGTACCTCAAATGTGACACCTGCAACATGCGGAAAACTTCCGAATTCGTTAGGAACTGCGTTCATTCCGTATTCAAGTGCATCAACGATTTGCTGTCCGCTTACTTCGATGACGCACATTTCGTTATTCCAAGGATTCACGTCCATAATCGCTTTTCGAGTAAGAGTGCCTATATTGATATCCGCACGCAACCCACCGCCGTTTACAAAAGCGATATCCGCACCCGTAACAGCCTTATACGCATCGGTAACAAAATCGCCAAGGTTTGTTTCGGTATTGCGCACCAAGCGATTTCCGTCGGCATCGTATTGGACAAGATTCGCTTCGGACGCTCCTATTTCTTCAAAAAGATATTCGTACTCGGCATTATACGCATCTATCTTTGCTTTTACGGTGTTATATGCCGTTTTCGCTTCATCGGAAAGTTCGTCAACAGCAACCGAATCGGGATTGATAAGTTCGCTTGTAATATTTCCGTCGGAAGACATAGTAAGCATACCGAAATTCGCAAATTTAGTTCCTGTGGAAGTGAGAATAACCTCATCGCCGTTTGCATTTTCGCAAACACGGCCTTCGATAACTTCGTGTGCATGTCCGTCTATAAGTACATCTATGCCGACAGTATTTTCGATAACGTCTACCGAACGCCACCCTTCGGTAACATCCGAAACACCGAGGTGCCCTATGGCAACTACCTTTGTTGCCCCCTCGGAACGTGCGTTATCGACAGCGGTCTGGATAACCGAATAGAATTCGTCTTCCATAAAACTGTAAATGAAATTACCGTTTTCGTCCTGAAAATACGTAGGGGTTGATTTGCTGTATGTTTCGGGGGTGGAAATTCCGACAAATGCTATTTTTTCGTCACCGAACTCTTTTATTGCATAAGGTGCAAAAACATCTTTTTCTTGCAAAAGATCGCGGAAATTGACGCAAATATATTGATATTCCGCTTCATTGTTTGAGATCTCAAGCAATCGCTCTACCGTATAGTCAAATTCATGATTGCCCGGAACGGCGTAGTCATATCCCACATCGTTCATTATGTCAACCACAGCCGCACCCTCGGTAAGCGAACCTATCATTTCGCCTTGGATAGCGTCACCTGCATCGACAGTCACAACGTTATATCCCTCTCCGATAAGGTATGCGCGGTATGCCGCAATTACCGAATAGTCGTCGAGTCCGCAATGAATGTCGTTGGTATACAGCACCACTATATCATCCGAATTCGTAGCGCTTGTTGTCAAAACCGAGCCTGAAACAGCACAGAAAACAACAAGGCCCGCGACAATTAACACCAAAATCCTCTTAAAAACATTCTTCATGATTTCACCTGATTATGTAAACTTTATTCCTCATTATTTTCCGATTGAACTATTGCGCGGAGTGCATCCATACGTTTATCAAGTTCGGAAGAAAGTTCGGCACATCGCAAAAGTTCTTGTTCCATATGTTTGTCGAACGTATAATCTTTTTTATATTTGAGTTGATGTTCCAAACTTGCCCACGAGTCCATTGCAATGGTACGAAGTTGTATTTCGACCTTCATAAGCCTTTTTTCATGCGCTAAAAATATAGGAACAGTAACGATAAGATGCAAACTTCGGTAGCCGTTAGGTTTTGGTTTTGCGATATAATCCTTCATTTCCACAAGGTTTATATCGTCCTGTTTAAGCAAAGCATCTGCAAGCACGTAAACATCATCGGGGAACGAGCATATTACACGCACACCTGCGACGTCGTTTAGATTTTTTTCTACCGACTGTACCGAAAGAGGCATACCTCTGCGTTTGAGTTTTTCGCGCATACTTTGGATACTTTTCAAACGGCTTTTTACGCTGTTTATGGGGTTACGATCCAAACGGAGCGAAAACTCCTCGTTAAGAACGTTGAATTTCGTTTCTATTTCCATTATAGCGCATCGGTAATACGCCATAAGTTTCTCAAAGTTATGTAGCATCGGTTTAGCGTGCCGAAGAACGTCATCGCTGAAAACATCTCTTAATTGTTGTATTATTTGCTTTTCGTCGTAACTCATTTTCTTCCCGTTTCTTTATTTTTTCAAAAACATTATAATCCTTTCTCTCTCATTAATCAACAGTTTTTTGTTAAAGTATTACGCAGTTTACAGCAACATACGAGCGTTTCACATTCTGTCGTCAAACTCGGTTGACAGTTATATTTAAATATGATAAAATATTAATGTAAACCATCAAGTTTACGGTCAATCAAAAAGAAAGCAGAGGTGTATATCAAATGAGAAAAAGTTTTGACATCAAGTGTATTCTTCTTTTGCTTTTGACGGTTTCAGCGCTCTTGCTTTGCTCTTGCGGTCAGGAAGCATCATTCGATACGACGGAAAAGGACGTAGCAGTCGAAGATGAATATACAGGCGATGCAGTCGGCACAGACAGCGAAACAGCAGTCATAAAAACCGATGCCAAAATAATCCGCAATTTCACAATCAGAGGCGAAACAAAAGATTTTGACGCCGCGACCGAAGCGATAAACAAACAACTTTCCGAAATTGACGGATATGTTGAAAACTCCAACATCAGCGGCGGCGAAAGTCTTTACAACGGACGCAGGACCGAAAAACGTGCATCCTATATTCTCCGCGTTCCTGCCGACAAGGTTGACAGTTTCCTCGAAAAGACCGAGGGGCTTTTAAACATTACAAGTTCAACAGAATCCTCTACCGACGTCACACTTGATTACTACGACATTGAATCAAGATTGAAAACACTCGAATCCAAGAAAAATGCGCTTGAAACAATGCTTGAACAGGCACAAACGATTGACGAGATTCTTATTATTCAGGATAATCTTTATGATGTCATATCCGATATAGAATCCTATCAATCGCGTCTTAATACGTATGACAGCAAGGTAAATTATTCAACCGTCAATCTTGAAATAGTCGAAGTGGTTGAATATACCGAAACCCAAAAGAACGAAGTTACATTTGGCGAACGCATAAGCAAGGCTTTCAAAAACAGTTGGAAGAATTTCGGCGAATTTATTCAGGATTTTGCGGTATTTATCGTTGCAGCTCTGCCCACTCTACTTGTATTGGCTATAATTGCCGCAATCATTATTACTGTTATTTATCTCAACAAACGCAAAAAAACAAAAAAGTAATTTAATACAAAAAAGGCGATACAGATAAAACTGTATCGCCTTTATCATTTTTTTACTGTTTATTCAAACTGTCAAGCGCGTATGCGAATATCTCGGCATGATCACCTGCAAGTGGTGAATTACCAAGTTGCTTATATACCAAATCTGCACGTACACCCGATTTATCTTTTTGACAGGAAACCTTAAGCGATTTCCTCACATCGCCGTCAACGATATTAATTTCGAAAATATCAACACCGTTGAGTGTTGTTTTTTTATAAGAAAAGGGATACCACTTTGCCGACATGGCATCGTCGCCTGCCGAAAGTGCGCGAACATCCTTAATATCCGCAAGAAAAGGCACGGTTATGATACGCGTTCTCGGATCACGGTTAGGTTGAGATGCAACATTCAGTTGACGGAGATTTATGGCATCAAGTCCCGTTTCTTCCTTTAATTCGCGCATAGCGGCGGTATAAACGTCTTCATCGGGTTCGACAAAACCGCCGGGAAACGCTAATTTGCCCAAGCAAGGATGTCCTCCCCTTTTTATAAGCAAAACTTTGCCATCAGATATGATGATTATGTCAACTGTCACAGAAGGGCGTTCGTATTTCGATACATCATACTGCGCTAAAAATTCTGCTTCGGTAAGACCGTTCTTGTCGCGTAACTCTTCCATGGTACTTTTCCTTTTCTTTTACTCAAAAATCAAAGCGGTTTTTTCTGTATCTGACTGTTTCGGCGCGGATAAATCTTTGGTGTTTGCTTTGTTTTCTTAATTACAACAAGAGTATGCAAATAATCAAACTCGGGAACTTTTACGTCAATTATGTCAACTAACTCTCCGCCGAGCACAGCAATCGCTTTCTTTGCTTCCTCGGCTTCTTCTCTACCCTTTTCTCCTTTCATCGCAACGAAATATCCGCCCACTTTAACGAAAGGCATACACCATTCGGCAAGTACGTTAAGTCGTGCGACACCACGCGCAACGGCAATGTCGTAATTCTCGCGATACGCAACGTCTTGCGAAAGTTCCTCTGCTCTGCCGCAAAGGGTCTTAAGATTGGGAATCCCTGCTGCTTTTGCCGTTTCGGCAACGAAAGAGAGTTTTTTCGCGGTTGCATCGTTAGAGGTTATAACGCAGTCCGAAGCGCAAAGCGCAAGTGGGAGTGACGGAAAACCGCCTCCGCATCCGATATCGATAACCGATGCGTTTTTGAAAAGGTTTGTATCAAGCAACGTCAACGAATCCCAAAAGTGAAGTAATCCAACACCCTTTTCATCGGTAAGCGCAGTTAGATTCATAACCTCGTTTTTATCGCGCAGACAGTTACCTATAATATCAAGCGAAGCGCATTGAGAATCGGTAAGCGTCGCGCGGTATTTTTTTGTAAGTTCGGAAAAACTCATTGTTTACCACCCTGTGAAAGATAGATAAGGAGCACCGATATATCGGACGGCGATACACCGCTTATACGCGATGCTCTGCCGATGTTTTCGGGGCGAAGTTTCTGTAATTTCTGTGCCGCTTCGATACGCAGTCCGCGAATGACGGTATAGTCGATATCAGGCGGAAGCATTTTTTCTTCGAGTTTAGCAAAACGCTCTACCTCTGCAAGTTGGCGTTTTATATAGCCCGAATACTTAATTTCTGTTTCGGCACGTGTGAGAATATTTTTATCGCAATTCTCGGCATTGTCGCCTGCCAGATTCAAAATATCATTAATCGTTATTTCGGGCCGTCTTAACAGTTCCGCCTTTACGATACCTGCGCCGGTACGAGAATATCCGCGTTCTTCAAGCAGATCGTCAAGAGCGTTCGATGCTTTTATACTTTCGTGTTCAAGCGAGTATATCAATTCGGCAAGGTTCTTTTCGGTTTCCAAGAAGTTTTTGTACCGTTCCTCGCTCACAAGTCCGATTTCGTAGCCTTTGGGCAAAAGGCGCGTTTGGGCGTTATCCTGTCTTAATAACAAGCGATACTCGCTACGCGAGGTCATCATACGGTAGGGTTCGTTCGTGCCCTTTGTTACAAGGTCGTCGATAAGTGTACCTATATAACTTTCGCTACGAGTAAGCGAGAAGGCTTCTTCACCTTTTACTTTAAGCGCGGCGTTTATACCTGCTATAAGGCCCTGTGCCGCCGCTTCCTCGTAACCCGAACTTCCGTTGAACTGACCCGCTCCGAAAAGACCGCTTATATCGCGGAATTCAAGCGTATTTGTAAGTTGTAACGGGTCGCAGCAATCGTATTCGATTGCATACGCCGTACGCATAAATACGGCATTTTCAAGACCTTCGATACTATGAATAAGTTCTAATTGAACCTCCTCGGGCAGAGAACTCGAAAGGCCTTGGAGATATACCTCTTTTGTATCTGTACCCATAGGTTCGACGAATATTTGGTGACGTTCTTTATCTGCAAAACGCACTACTTTATCCTCTATACTCGGACAATAGCGCGGTCCCGTTCCGTGAATAACCCCCGAATATAACGGCGAACGAGAAAGGTTATCGCGGATAATTTGGTGTGTATTTTGATTGGTATATGCGATATAACAAGGCAAAACGTTAGGACGCGATTTTGCAAAACCGAACATTATCGGTTCGCTGTCGCCCTCTTGGAGTTCAAGTTTTTCGTAATTAATAGAATCGGCATGAATTCTCGGAGGTGTACCCGTTTTAAATCGAGCGAGTTTTACTCCGAGGTTTTGAAGTGACTCGACAAGACGGTTTGCGGGTAAAGTATTATCGGGACCCGAAGCATACGCTTCTTCACCGACTATAATTCTGCCGCCCAACGAAGTACCTGTTGCGATGATAACGCATTTGGCAGGATAAAACGCACCAAACGATGTAGTAACGCCAGTCACTCCGTTTTCGTCGGCTTCTACCGACACAACCTCCGATTGTTTCAGGGTAAGATTAGGGGTGTTTTCAACGACATTTTTCATATAGTCGCGGTAACGAACCCTATCCGACTGCATTCTCAACGAGCGTACAGCAGGACCTTTTGATGCATTAAGCATACGGCTTTGTAGCATAACTGCATTTGCGGCACGTCCCATTTCGCCGCCGAGCGCATCTATTTCAAAAACGAGGTGTCCTTTTCCCGTTCCGCCGATCGACGGATTACACGGCATATTACCCACAAGGTCAAGCGTAAGGGTGAAAAGCACTGTATTTACACCCATTCTTGCACACGCAAGTGCCGCTTCAAGTCCTGCGTGTCCTGCGCCGATAACGGCAACATCTATTTTTTCTGCTTCATACTTTATCATAAGGTTTTCCTTTTTTATTTTCCGACACAGAAGTGTGAGAAAATTTCGTTTACTATATCTTCATTAACCGTTCTTCCGTCCGCCTCGGCAAGAGCCGAGAGCGCCTGTTCGATATCCATACCTGCGATATCTTGTGTGAATGAATCAAGCGCTTCTATTGCGTTTCCGACAGCGTTTGACGCATTAACCACAGCGGCGCATTGCCGTGCGTTTACGACGATTTCGTCATTTTCGCCTATTTCACCTGCGCCGAACATTAACGACACTGTATCCACCAATTCATCAATGCCCTCTCGGTTACGCGCACTTATCACGATTTTTTTGGCAAAAGCCAAATCTTGATACGCGTTATCGCAGGAAATATCGGATTTATTTAATATACATACTGTCTTTTCAACTTTATCGGCTGCTATTATTGCATCTACTATACGTTTATCGTCGTCGTCAAACGGCCGCGAAAGATCAAAGACGGCAAGAATAAGATTTGCTTCTTCCAATGCCTTTTTGCTACGTTCGATACCTATTTTTTCGACCGTATCTTCGCTTTCTCTTATACCTGCGGTATCGGACAGTCGCAATATCATATCACCCAGTCTTACCGTTTCGGTAACAACATCACGGGTAGTACCTGCAATATCGGTAACTATCGCTCTTTCCTCGCCGCAAAGAACATTTAGCAGCGAACTTTTGCCTGTGTTCGGTTTGCCGACTATCGCCGTAGCAATGCCTTCGCTTATTGCACGACCGTAGGTGTGGCTGTTTGCAAGGCGGTCGAGTCTATTTTTAACATCTACAAGTTGATTGCGCATTTCATCGACAGTAACATCGGTCATATCCTCATCGGGATAGTCTATAAACGCATAGACCGATGCGGCAAGCAGACGGAGTTCGTCATATATCGCGCTTAAATGTCGGCTTAAAGAACCGTTTGCCTGTTTAGCCGAAACTTCAAGGTGTTTTTCGCTTTTGGAGTCGATTATACCGCCTATCGCTTCCGCTTGAGTTAACGAAAGTTTGCCGTTTATAAACGCACGTCTTGTAAACTCACCCGCTCCTGCCATAACCGCGCCGTTTTTTAGTGCTGCGGCAAGAAGTTTTTGTGTAACAAGGATACCGCCGTGACAGTACAGTTCGGCAACGTTTTCACCCGTGAACGAATTGGGCGCTCTGAAAAGAACACATATACCGTCATCGAATATTCCTTTTTCGTCGGAAAACGAACCGTAATATGTTCGTCCGTGCAATTCCGCCTTAAATCTTTCGGGCGACGCAGGGACAAAAATCCGCTTTGCAACATCAAAAGCATCCTGTCCGCTTATTCGTATCATCGCGACTCCGCCTTTTCCGTGCGGCGTGCCGATGGCAGCGATAGTACTCATACAAAACTCCGTAAAAACATTAATTCATTTCATTATACTTCTTTTTTTCTAACATTGCAATAATTTTCAAAATATCTATATACTTTTTAAGGTTTATATGATATTATATATTTGTGAAATTATAACTTTGCAACAAAGGAGCAGATAAAATGTCCTTGTTTTCCAAACTTTTTGGCACTTACAGTGAAAAACAACTCAAAAAAATAGAGCCGATAGCGCAAAAAATAGAGGCTCTTTCGGATAAATATTCCGCAATGGACGATGCAACCCTTAAAAGTCAGACCGACGTTTTAAAAGGAAGATTGGCAAACGGCGAAACGCTTGATGATATACTCCCCGATGCTTTTGCAACGGTTAGAGAGGCTTCCTCGCGTGTGCTCGGTAAACGTCATTATCACGTTCAACTTATCGGCGGTATCGTTCTGCACCAAGGCAGAATTGCCGAAATGAAAACCGGTGAAGGTAAAACCCTAATGGCTACCCTTCCCGCATACCTCAACGCGCTTTCGGGTAAAGGCGTACACATCGTTACCGTAAACGATTACCTCGCAAAGCGTGACAGCGAATGGATGGGCAACATCTATCGTTTTTTGGGACTCAAAGTGGGTCTTATTATTCAAGGTCTTGACACCAAACAACGTCAAGAAGCGTATAACGCCGACATCACCTACGGCACAAACAACGAATTCGGTTTTGACTATCTTCGCGACAACATGGTGGTTTATAAAGAAAAAACCGTGCAACGCGGTCACGCGTTTGCAATAGTCGACGAAGTTGACTCTATCCTTATCGACGAAGCACGTACTCCGCTTATAATTTCGGGCGCAGGCGGCGAATCAAGCGAAATGTACCAAAAGGCAGACGAATTTGTACGCAAGTTGAAATGCTACCGTATAAAAGAGTTCGATGCCAAAAAGAGCGACGATGATATAAGCGAAGATTACATTGTTGACGAAAAAGCAAGAAGTTGTATGTTCACCTCGAACGGTTTGGAAAAAGCCGAAAAGCATTTCGGACTTGAAAATATAGGCGACGGCGAACACAGCGAACTCATGCATTATCTTAACAATGCTATCCGCGCACGCGGTGTCATGCAGAAAGACATCGACTACGTCATGCAAGACGGCAAGGTCGTTATTGTCGATTCCTTTACGGGCCGTATTATGCCGAGCAGACGGTTCTCTAACGGTTTGCATCAGGCAATAGAAGCAAAAGAAGGAGTTAAGGTTCAAAACGAAAACCGAACTCAGGCGACAATCACATTCCAAAACTTCTTCAGAATGTACAAAAAACTTTCGGGTATGACAGGTACTGCCATGACCGAAGAAGATGAATTCAGAGAGATCTACTCGCTTGACGTTATTGAGATTCCTACCAACAAGCCGATGGTAAGAATCGACCGTAACGACGTTGTTTACAAGAGTATTTCGGGCAAAATAGAAGCAATTATACGCCAAATCGAGGAATGCCGTGCAAAAGGACAGCCTGTACTTGTCGGTACGGTTTCGGTTGAAAAAAGTGAACAACTGTCCAAAATACTAAAAGCAAGAAATATCCCTCACAACGTGCTTAACGCAAAGCATCACGAAAAAGAAGCGGAAATTATTGCTCAGGCAGGTAAATTAGGTGCCGTTACCATTTCGACCAACATGGCAGGACGCGGTACAGACATTATACTCGGCGGCAACTCTGAGTTCTTGGCAAAAGACGTTCTACGCAAAGAAGGTCTTGATGATTACATGCTTTACGAAGCGACCAACTGCGGCGAAACCGATGATGTAGAAATACTCAACGCAAGAAAGCGTTTTAACGAACTCAAAGAGGAATTCGAAAAAGATATCCGCGTTGAAGCCGATAAGGTACGCGAAGCGGGCGGTTTGTTCATTTTAGGTACAGAACGCCACGAAAGCAGACGTATCGACAACCAGTTACGCGGCCGTGCAGGACGTCAGGGCGACCCGGGTGAAAGCCGTTTCTTCCTTTCTATGCAGGACGATCTTATGCGTTTATTCGGCGCAGACAAGGTTTTGGGCATAGTTGAAGCCTTAAAGATGCCCGAAGATCAACCTATCGATGCAAGTATTCTTTCGAACTCTATCGAAAACGCTCAAAAGCGTATCGAAGGTCACAATTTCGAACGCAGAAAGAACGTTCTTCAGTATGACGACGTTATCAATCTTCAGCGCGAACTCATCTACAAGGAACGCCGAGAGGTGCTTGACGGTACAGATATTTCCGACAAAATCAAGAAAATGGTCAATGACCACATCACCGAAACCGTCGCTCTGCATACGCAGTCCGACGTACCCGACGAATGGGAATTCGACGAAATACGCAACACTTTCAAAGGTCTGCTTTGCGGCGACGACGATTTCCGTTACAACCAAAACGACATGGCATCTCTTAATGCCTCTGATATTACAGACATTCTCTGCGAACGTGCTGAGGAACTCCTTAAGAAGCAGGAAGAAGTCTTTACTCCCGAAATATTCCGCGAAGTAGAGCGTTCGGTATTACTGCGCAACGTCGATTCGCGTTGGGTAGAGCACATTGATGCTATGGACGACCTCATGGGAAGTATCGGACTTAACGCCTATGCACAGCGCAACCCGATCGTCGAATACAAAATACAAGGCGGTGCAATGTTCGAAGAAATGATATCGGGCATTCGAGAGGGCACTGCCAGAATGATACTTTCCGCAAGACCGCGTCAAGCAACCGTAGAGCGCAAACAAGTGCTTAACGGTGCGGCAAGCATGCGCACAGAAGGCGGACAAAAAGTAAAACCCACACCCGTCAAGCGCGAAGAAAAGGTCGGACCTAACGACCCCTGCCCTTGCGGAAGCGGTAAAAAGTATAAAAAATGTTGTGGATAATCGGCGTTGATTTCAGGCAACAATAAAAACAGCCTATATATTCAAGCCGTAATTTAAGGAGAAAACACAAGCAATGGGATTTGGAATAGCGTTGTTCGGATATGCGTTTTTACTACTGCACGAAATTGGCGGTGCGATTTTTGCGGCACCGTTACTTGCGTACGGTTTTTTCCTCGCGTCGAGATTGGAAAACACCTTTTTAAAGGCGTCGGTATCTGCGCTTTTCCTGCTCCCCCGTGCCATTTTACAGATTTGTACCATTATCGGAATATTTGATATTACCGAAATGCCCACACTCAACAGCGCAACATTTATACTTCATCTCTTGGCTTGGCTGTTGATGTCGTTTTTTTGGTTGACTGCCGTTATTAAAATAGCGCATGACTGTCAAGCGGAAAAACTTGAAAACCAGGCACGAAACCGTCTCGTTTTCACAGTTGTTTTCATTTCCCTATCGCTTATTGCAAATATACTTAACATGGGCGGAATGCTTGGCAATCTCGGTTTTACGGTAAACACTTTGCAATATATACTTCAATATGCGGTTATACTTGTTAATATAATTTTTCTCCATACCTGCTTTGTACTTATAACGAGCCAAAAGCAATACGAAAAAGACAAACAAGCGATCGCAAAAGAACAAGCCAAGGCGCTCGAAAAGATGCAAAAAGACAGACAGGAGGCGGCAAGAAAACTTGAAGAACGAAACAACAGAAAGAAATAACAAAAGCGTTTCAAAAAGAAGTTTTTGGCTGATCCTTATCGGATTTGCGTTTTTTGTAAATCCCGTTCCGTTTGGACTTGATATTGTCCCCGATGTTATCGGTTGCGTCATGTTATTCTTCGGATTAACGCAACTTGCGTATTTCGACGGTTCTGTCGAAGATGCAAGAAAGAGTATTTTTTATCTTACAGCAGTAGAGTTTTTGCACCTTTTACTGATGCGCTCGATGTTTCTTACCCAAATTAGCACGAACCGACTTCTCGCAGTAACAGGTTTTTCAATAGTGCAGGGTATTATTTATATCATGCTTTTCAAAAAACTCTTTGGCGGCATTGCTTATTTCGCAATGAGAAACAACTGCAACCAAACACTTAACAAATGTGACGGCACAGCGTTTCTTTCCTATCTCGCTTTTTTCGTTCGTATCGGCGCGACGCTTATTCCCGAATTGATTTCGCTTATCGAATGGAATCTGTATGTAGAACTTGACCCCGACAAACATGATGCTATTTCGGCGTTTGTAAATATGAAACCCGTTATTGTTGTGTTGTTTACCCTTATTGCTCTCGGAACATCGGTAGTGTGGTTTATTTCTTTGGCGAAACTATTGACTGTATTCAAAAAAGAAGCAGCAGAAACCTTAGACACACGTTATAACGGCGAATACACCTCACGCCCCGAAAAGGTGATTCCAAAAAAACTGCGCCGCGGTTCATACGCGGTATATTTCGCCTTGTTTTTTGCGTTAGACATCAAATTCGACGGCATACGCATCATACCTGCATCGGCAATGTTCTTATTACTTTTTGTTGCGGCATTTTTCTTCCGTGGAATTAGCGAATTCAAATCCACAAAAATATATGCAATCCCCGCATTTCTGTTGGTTCTTGCGACCGAACTTTATCAAGCGCAATTTACTCCGAACGGCGCGATTGTAATTTATGAGACCGACATAAAAACCGTGGCGATCGCTGCAGTGATCGGACTATCGGCATTGATACTTTGCATGTTTTGCATAAGAATGTTCCTGTCAGAAGTCAAATCTGTATCGATCAACCTTGGTTTAGGAGAAATTTCCACCACAGCGGCATGGTTCTTCTACTGTGTTTCAATGATTCTTTGGTGTTTGGGATTCGTTATACCTTATTTCTATTCATCAATCGCTACACCAAGGTTTATTGCGACCGCGATTTTTATATGGCAATCGGTTAAAGTTTTAGAACAAATCAATGAAGCAAATTACCAAAAAACAGAACTGTACGGTCAATAATCGATTCAAAAAGGGTTTGGGTATCTAAAAATATCCAAACCTTCTTTATTTTGAGCAAAAATTGGAAGTGAAAAATAAGCAAAATAACGTTACAAAGCCCCTCCAAAGTGTTGACAATTCTACTCTGCCATGATATAATCAAATAAATTATGGGATATTATCTCCCAAACATTTAAAAATTCAAGAAAGGAAACCACCAAAATGAAGAAGATTCTTGCAATTTTCCTCGCATCTCTCTTGGTTGTTTCTATGTTTGCTGTATTCTCTATTCCTGCAGCAGCAGAAACAATCACTGTTGACGGCGACCTTACCGATGTCGGTTGGGCTGCTGACGGTTGGACCTCCGTAACCCCCGATAACGGTTACTGGCAGGCTCTCCCCACCACTTCCGATACTCTCTCCTTTAAGTATCAACTCCGTACCGATGACGCTAAACTCTATGGCGCAATCGTTGCTGACTGCGCTCTCGTAGAAGGCGGTAACGGTAACGGTACCAATGCTCGTATTTGGTTCAGAACCGATGACAGTTACAAAGCATACAACTACTTCTACGGTGTAAATGCTACTGCTAACGAAACCAAATACAATACCGTAAAAGACGGTAACTCCTCCGCTGACATCGCAAACAGCACTTTCAAGTCTTCCATCAAAGAAGTTGAAGGCAAGACCTACATCGAATTTTCTGTAGACCTCGCTGAATTCGGCGGCGCAAACGGTTTCGATTACTTCATCTCCCTTTCCAACAAAGTAAACGAAAACATTGCTCTCTTCTACCCTGCTGTTACCGAAGCAAATCCCAGACACAACAACCTTCCTTATATCGCTTGGGAAGCAGATAAGGCAATTACTGTAAACCCCGCTGACATCGCTCTTGAAGAATCCTCTGAAGAACCTTCCGAAGATCCCTCCGAAGAACCTTCTGAAGATCCCTCTGAAGATCCCTCTGAAGATCCTTCCGAAGAACCCTCTGAAGATCCTTCCGAAGATGCTTCTTCTGAAGAACCCTCCGAAGATGCTTCCTCTGATGCGGATGTTCCTACCGTAAGCAAAAACGTGGCGCTCGGCAAGGATTACACTTCCGCAGGTATCTACGCAGATGCTAACGGCAACGTTCTTTACCCCGACGCAAACGACAAAGAACTTACCGATAATAAATTCCCCGCTGCTAACGGCAACTTCAAAGACGCAGCATTTGTTGGTTTCAACAAGAATGCACAAGCTATTAAAGATGCAGGTTATGCTACCGTTACTGTTGACCTCGGCGAAACCTATAATCTTGACAAATTCGTTGTTTCCAGCGGTTCTGTAATGCTCTCCAGCGGTATTGCAGCCCCCAAAGGTATCGAAGTATACGTTTCTTCCGACAACGAAAACTGGGAAAAAGTTGGCGCAGCAGATTACACCGACAATGAGGCTGTAATCTATGTTGATGCAACCGTTGAACTTGAAGAAGCAGTTGATGCTCGTTATGTTCAGTACCGCATCCTTCCCTTCACTGAAGACGGCACTCCCAGTTGGATGTTCCTTTGCGAAGTACAGGCATACGCTAACGTTCCTGCCGACAGCGATGATGCTAGCATTCCTAGCACTCCCAGTGCTCCTAGTGCTCCCAGCACCCCCGTTAAACCCGGCGATGCTTCCAACATGATCATCTTCGCTATCGTTGCTCTCGTAGCAATCGCAGGTTCTGCTGTTGTTATTAAGACTCGCAGATAATCTACTTACATTAAAATAAAATCGGCATGTGGACCAATCGGTTCACATGCCATTTTTTCTTTTGTATATAATCGAGCAATCATGTTTGAATTTTTTGTAGTTATTGCTATTGAATATTTATTGCTACGGTGATATAATCCCGATTGTTGCATAATTTTGTAAAAAACGAGAGGTTTTTACTATGAAAGGTTTTTATTTGAAACCAAAACTGTTTGACACTCTAAAAGGCTATAGCGCACAGCAGTTCACAAAAGATATTATTGCAGGTATCATAGTTGCAGTAATCGCGCTTCCGCTTTCTATTGCACTTGCATTAGCATCGGGCGTTGCTCCCGAATGCGGTATTTATACCGCTGTTGCGGCAGGCTTTATCGTTTCTTTCCTCGGCGGCAGCAGAGTACAAATCGCAGGACCTACTGCGGCATTTGCTACTATCGTTGCCGGTATCGTCGCAACAAAAGGCATGAACGGGTTATTTGTAGCAACGATTCTCGCAGGTATCATGCTCATTCTTATGGGTGTGTTCAAACTCGGTGCACTCATCAAATACATTCCGTACACTATCACGACAGGTTTTACTGCAGGTATCGCAGTCACTATACTTATAGGTCAAATTAAAGATTTCTTAGGCTTGAGTTATGCAGAAGGTGTTAAACCTATTGAAACCATCGAAAAAATCGAAGCCAACATTCACGCCATCGGCACTTTCAGTTGGGAAGCGTTGCTTGTTGGAGCGATATGCCTATTAATACTGATTGTTTACCCCAAATTCGAAAAACGCGTACCGCCCTCTTTGATTGCGGTTGTTGTAGGCGCACTTATGGTTAAGTTTATCCCTTCGTTAGATAGCGGAGTTAATACCATAGGTGAACTTTACGATATTCCCATGGGTCTTCCTAAAATGGATTTTTCGGGAATTGATTTCAGCATTTCCAACATAGGTGCACTTCTTCCCGATGCCTTTACAATAGCACTTCTTGCGGCGATTGAATCTCTGCTTTCATGTGTTGTAGCAGATAATATGGTAAATTCGCGACACAACTCCAATGCCGAACTGGTCGCACAAGGTGCAGGTAACATAGCCTCTGTATTGTTCGGCGGTATCCCCGCAACCGGCGCGATCGCCCGTACTGCTGCTAATGCAAAAAACGGCGGACGTACACCTATTGCAGGTATGGTACACTCTATCGTGTTACTTCTCGTTTTAGTATTCCTTATGCCCTACGCAGGTCTTATCCCTATGCCCACTATCGCGGCTATACTATTTATGGTCGCATATAACATGAGCGAATGGCGTAGATTTACCCGTATTATCAAAACCGCGCCTAAAATGGACATAGCCGTCATGGTTGTAACTTTCGGCCTTACCGTTATCATTGACCTTGTTATTGCTATCGAAGTCGGTTTAGTCATGGCATTTGTATTCTTTATGAAACAGATGAGCGACGAAACCAAGATAACAGGTTGGAAAAAAATCGACTCTAACAATGACAGCGACAGCATCGAACACAAATACGTGCCCGAAAATGTAAAAGTTTTTGAAATCGAAGGTCCTTTGTTCTTCGGTTCGGCGGACAAGATAGCAGAGATCATAACCGACGAAAGCACGGAATTTATCATTCTTCGTATGCGTTCGGTGACTGCGCTCGACTCCACAGCCATGAATGCGCTTGATGCATTCTACCGCAAATGTTCAAAAAACAGTATTCGTTTGATACTTTCTCACGTGAACGAACAACCCCTAAAACTAATGCAAAAATCGGGATTTGTCGATGCCGTCGGAGCAGAAAATTTCCCCAAGCATATTGACGATGCATTAAAACTTACTATGAAATAAAATTCAAAGCCTCGAAAGCGTAAACTTTCGAGGCTTGTTTTTTAGTTAATCTATAATTTCGTCGCAATCTTCGTTGTCAGTCATGTACTCACGTGCGCTTACGCGTTTCTTATCACGTTCCGCTTCGACCATATCCGAAAGCATATTTTTTACTTCAGAAGCGTTCTTGATCTTACTTATATCAAATTCAGGCGAGGATTTATCGGCGGTACAACAATGTATACTTCCGACACCGAATATACGCTGTCCCAACGGACGGTTAAGTGTGAGGTCCATAATACGGTATAGTCGTATTTCTTCCTCTTTCTTTGACAGAAAACCCGATTCGATAAGTAATTTATCATTCGTAAGTTTATACACCGTAAAACTCAAAGGCAGACCGAATACAGTACGCTTCCTATCTCTCCATACATATCCGTTTTCAGACATAATTAATACCTCCGTTATAAATTATATTATTATATTAGCACACCGTTTTTGAAAAAACAATAGTTATATTTAATTCCTAAGTCATCTTGAAGCGGAAACTGTTTATTCAAACAAACCGTTATAATCAAAGCCGGTGTAAAACTCATATACTTCAGAAAAATACTCCGAACTATTGTCTTTATCGACTTTATATTCGCCGGTCTTCATACATTCAAGTATTTTCGCATTGATCTCACCGCGATAATGCACGGTATCTTTATAATTATTCAAATCACAAACCGTTTTATAGTCGGTCAAAAACGAATACAAATGTATGTTCTCATAATCCAACATCATCTCTATAGCCATTTGTTGTGCTTCGAGATGCTTACTTAAATCGCCTTTAACATATAAGGAATCCCAATATACAATACTATAGGGCGGCAAAAACAAGTAAAAATCAACATCGGGGTTCTCTCTGGCGGCAGTTATTATGTTTTGTTCTACTGTACCGCGAACCACATCTTTTTCATCATCGGCCAGTAAATTAATGTTCTCCGCAACATCCCCGCGATTATAGTCCGACAAAACCACTTCTCTGCCGTAAGTAGCAGTTGTATCCCAATTTGCATAGTCATCAAAAGTGGTGGGAGATACGCCCCTCAGCGTAGACATAGCCACAGGATAAACATCGCCCAATAAAATATCCTTGTTGAAAAGATAATTCACGTCATTAAATAAATTCTCGTCATATAGATATTCGGGATAATCACTATAGTTCATAGCATCTTTATCTTCAAGAAAACGATAGGTATCCAAACAACGTATGACCATTTTGACATCCGAATTTCGTTCAATAGCCTTTGCGGTAGCATCATTTATTTCTTTGAAACTGGCGCCGTAGAACGGTATTTTTATTGATTGTGTGCCGAAAATAGCATCACACTCGGTTGTTTTAAAGTTCTCGGTCATAGAAGTTCCGGTTATTATGGCATCATACGTAAAGTGACGAGTTATTCCGTCGTTTTGATAACGCTCGTTATGCAACATATATCCTTGCCCTTCAAAAGGGGCATGATAATGAAAGTAGGGGTCGAATACCACTGTCAATACGCATATAATTATTAAGAAGCATAAAACCAATGACAAAACGGTTATGCCCATTTTTTTATAAGACATATTTACTCTCCCCCCTGTTTAGAAATTGAAATATAAAAACGTACTTACTCCCGCAAATGACATTACACACAATGTTAACAATGCAGATATCAGTATCGCAGTTGATGCTCTTGGTTTAAAATCCTCAATACGCTGATAAACATTTTTGCAGCAAAGCACAATTATCATGGGAACAATTATATATGCAAGTAAAATCAAATAACTATTTTTTGCTAATACCCCAATTTGAGCAGTTATAAACGTCCATTCCGCAGACATAATGCCTTGTATCAAAGAGGACGAAACCCCATTTGATTCGGCAAACAATTGTTTTATCAGCAGGAACGCATCCGACATACTGTCCGCACGGAAAAACACCCACATGATATTTACAAATACGAAGGTTATCAACCAATTAACCGGTTTGGGTATCTTTTCAAAAAATCTTCTGAATGCACGTGTTATAATACAAAAAATCCCGTGACATACACCCCAAAAAATAAAAGTCCAATTTGCACCGTGCCAAATACCGCTTACCAAATAAACAATCATTATGTTAATATATGTCCTTGACTTTCCTTTGCGATTGCCGCCAAGCGGTATATAGACATACTTCGTAAAGAAACGAGTCAAAGTCATATGCCAACGATCCCAAAACTCATTAATGGTATATGCTTTATACGGAGAATTGAAATTCACCGGCAATTCGATATTCATCATTTTACCCATGCCTATTGCCATATCGGAATATCCGCTAAAATCAAAATAAATTTGAATAGTGTATGACAATATAACGATTGCTGCATTTATGCTTCCCAGTTCGGCAATATTGCTATATCCCCAATTTGCCACATTACCAAGCATATCTGCAATAAGCACTTTTTTCGAAAGTCCTAACGTAAATGCATATAATCCTTTTGTGAAATTGTCCCAATTAAATCTTTTTTTATCGTCATCACAAAATTGATGAACCAACTCATCGTGTGTAACGATTGGGCCTGCCACTAATTGCGGAAAGTATGTAACAAAACAAGCGTACTCTATAAAACCGTAATCAGGAACTTCGTTTCGATAAGCATCTATTATAAACGAAAGTTGTTGGAACGTAAAAAAACTTATACCCAATGGCAATAATATGTTTTTAAGCACCAAATCCGTATGAAAAACAGCATTGATATTTTCAATAAAGAAATCGTAATATTTAAAATAAAACAAAGCAGAAATATTTAGAGTTATCGCAAAGGCCGCAATGATTCTTTTATATAAAATATTATCCTTGAAACATCGAATGCCAAAATATGCCAAGTAATTAAGAACTATACTGCCTACCATTATCAGCAGATATGTATAATTGAAATATCCGTAAAACCACAGTGACATTCCCAACAGGAATATCATGGCTGTTTTTTTATGACTAAAATGATTTAAAAGAAAATAGCCCATGATTACCGCAGGCAGAAAAAACAAAACAAAAATATACGAATTAAATAACATAATTGTACTCCAACTATTACTATAATTCTTATTATTCATAATAGCACAAATTTTGTACATTTTCAATGTATTATCACCTTAAAACCGATATAATTTTATCTATAAGGGCGTTTTTTTGTCAAACTGTTGAATATAATGTCGAAAAGTGGTAAAATAAGTCAAATAAGTTTTAGTATGAAAGAGATGGAACCATGAAAAAAATCGCAATTACCGCTTTTATACTTGTGTTTGCTATGCTTTTTGCGGCATGTGCACAAGTAACGCCCGAAAATTTCGTATGCAGTTTCGTTATCACTCAAGTTAACGAAGAACAAAAAATCAACATTGCATACAATACCGACAAAGACATCAGCAAACTTGAAGTATCTGTAAAGCATGGCGAACAGACTGTTTGCGAAGACACGTTCGAAGGAGATGAATTGAAAGACAAAAACGTCACCGTAGATGCTTATTACGGCAAACACGATGTTACGGTAAAAGCATACACTCAAGACGGTCTTTCGGTTGAAACCACCAACACTGTTGCACTTTCCGCAAACGAATACATTATTGCGCCCATATCGGGTTCTATGCCCCAACTTTACTTTACGCTTAATATAAAAGAAATCACCGACAACGGCAATATCCCTGCCTTTGTATGGCTTGCACGTCCCGAAAGTTGGAACTGGGACAAACTTCCCGAAAATGTATTTGCTATACCTACCGTAAACCTTGATGACATACTTAACGGCAGTTACGAAGATATGGTAGATGCCGCAGACGCATATATCGAGGAACTTTACAGCATTAACAAAAATGCTAAATTCAATCTTTATATAAACGACTATAACTCCTATCTTTATTTGAAATTATTAGCAGGTAACGACATACCCGAAAACAACTATTACGTAACGCTTCTTTCCGACGGCGGCGCATCATACAAAGACTTCAACAGCGCGTTCAACATCGACGAAGAAGGTTTTGACGCCGATGCAAAATACGCTGAAATGGCTACTAACCTTCAGACTCTTTATGAAGAAGTACGCGAAGCAGATGACTATACCTACAGCGACGAGTTCACCGTTAACACTACCGAATTCAGACAGTACGCATACGTTGCCGCAAAGGAAATGAATAACGTTGAATGGTGGATACTTCGTCCGCGTGACGGCGTTCTTTGTTCCCCTGACGAAGAATTCATCAACACCGTTCTTACCACCGACAAGACCGAAGGCATTATAGAAGAAAGAAACTTCGCTAATCCGCTGAAAGCAATGACAGACGAAGAAAAAGCCGAACTCAAATCGCTTTATAACTTCAACAACGAAATGTTCCAGTCTGCCGACGAGCAAGGCAAAAACGCTATGATGATATTGGGTTCTTGGGCTACTGCTGAAAACGAACCCGATTTCGAAGACTATGTTAAACTTGTAAAAGCATACTACGGCGAAGATGACTTTGTATATTACTACAAAGGTCACCCCAACACACCGACCAGCAACTATCCCGACAAGCAAGAACAGTTAGAACGTTTGGGTCTTATTGACGTTGAGTCCTCTATTAATGCAGAATTAATACTTTTCTTCTACCCCGATATTTACATGTGCGGATATAACTCCTCCACCTTCCTTTCGGTTGAAAGCAAAGAAATGGCATGTGCAATATTCAACATGACGGTAGAAGATGCAAATGCAAACGAAAGCATGTCTGAATATAAAAACCTTATCGGACTTTACACATCTAAAATAGACGAAAATTCCGAATATGCATCGCTTTGTACCGATGCTGAAAGCAATTACTATTTAATAGAATTCAACGAATACTTGGAAATAGATGCAGATTTCGCTATTTTTGATGCGAATGCAGAAACATTCACATATTACGAAAACGGCGAAAACGGTTTTGCTCAAATAGAAAAATAATCGCTAAACAACAAAAAATATCCCTCCTATGTAATCCATAGGAGGGATTTTTCATTATAGAAGTTCAAACTTATCAAAAGAAAACTATTTCGGGAAATCAATATTATTGATAAATGATTTATAAAAATCTTCCTCGCCTGCAAGTGAAATATGCTTTGCTCTTTTTGCTATATACTCTGCTATTTCCATGCGTTTTTCATCGAAAAGCAATTCTATCGCGCCCGAAAGTGCGGCGTTACCGATAAACTTTGCTTTATTTACTAACTCATAAGGTATCAAGCCGATTTTTGCAGAATCGGCAAGTGACACATGATTCCCAAAACCGCCCGAAATATATAATGTTTTTATCTCGCTGATACTTGTTTTAGTATGTTTTAACAGCATTTCTATAGCCGCCGCTACTGCCGCTTTGGCAAGTTGCAGCGAACGAATATCGTCTTGAGTCAACTGCACTATACCGCCATTAGCATTAATACGCGGTATGTTTTCACCGTATCCGCTTTCATCTATATACCCAAGTTCAAGAAATGCAGAAACTGCCGATATTAAGCCCGATCCGCATATTCCTATCGCAGGTGTATTATCGGTTGTATATGCGTTTATTGCGCCGTTTTCAACCGTTATACGGTCGATCGCTCCCGAAACACAGCCACAACCGCAGGATATCTCTCCGCCTTCAAATGCAGGGCCTGCGGCTGCAGAAGTTACATATAGTCTTCCCTCTTTCCAAAGAGCAAGTTCGCCGTTTGTGCCGATATCGCAAAGCAACGAAACTTCGTCGGTCTGACACATTTCAGATGCCATAACCGCGCATGTTATATCTGCGCCGACAAACGCGTTTAGGCATGGAGGAAGATATACGCTCTCGGTAAAATATTCGCCGAAAAGCGTGTCTGCCTCGAACGGATAACGCGAAATTGATTCGGGTGATCGACCTGTATACAGATAAAGCATTGCTGTATTGCCTGTTACAACAGTCTTTTGAACTTCCGAAGGAGAAATCCCTATAGTGTCACATGCATTTTTAAGCAAATTTTCTATACATGAATTTATTTGCCCTTTGAGTTCCTCTGCATTCCCTCTTAACGAGGCATCTATACGTCCGATAACATCAAAAGAAAACGAGTGTTGCGGATTCAAAGAACAAGAAGTAGCGATGCATTCACCCGAATTATTATACAACTTCAATACAACCGTAGTAGTGCCTATATCAACAGCGGCGCCGTATTTCCAATCGGGAACATCTGTTAGTTTAGAAATTACCGATGTTTCGGTTTCAATATTTACATACTTTGTTTCATCGCAAAGCAATTCCGCCTCGGCATCACCCAAAAGACGAACCTGACATGCAAGGCGGCTTCCTGCGTCCGTTTCACATTTGTTCGGGTCACTAACTGTTCCCGAAACGCTCACCCTACATTTACCGCATATACCTTTTCCGCCGCACGGCGAAAGAACAAGAAAACCCGACTCAACAAGCACATCGCGCAATAGCGGTGTGCCTTCGAAGCCGAGTTTTATTTTTTTGTCGTTTTTAATAAACGTTAATGTAGGCATTTTTATCTCTTTATACGGTTTATTTTGATTCGCGCTTTTCCTTTATTTTGCGCATTATAAGAAAAACGCGAACACCTATTAACACCAAAACTGCACCTATTAGAAATCCGCTGAAATCAAGCAAAATATCTTTAACGGCACTTGTTCTGTTTGAAAACGATTGTATGTACTCATCCAAAACGGCTATCGCCAAAGCATAAAAGCAACCAAACCCGTAAAACCGTTTGGAATAGCAACGTTTAATCAAATACAGACAAAGTGTAACCGTTATTCCTAAAAGTGCAAACTCAAAAATGTGCGCAAACTTTCTTATCTGCGAATTCAACACCGTAACCGTTTCATCTTGGTCGTTCACCACCGATTCGACAACATCGGTAACGGCATTGCTTTTCTCATGAGATTTCGCAACGTCCTCAAACGAATTGGCAAAAATGAGGACGGTAATCAAAACAGTGAGCAACAAAAGGCACAAAATGCTGATTTTAATTTTCATCAACCACCTCGCGGGAACGTATCATGCGTTTTAACGTTTCCAAAACAAATGTGAACGTTTTTGGTTCGCTGATTGATACGACAATGAAATATACAGCGAAAACGAACAATGTATAGGGTATCGCATAAAGTACAAGTTTACCGTACGATGCCATATCGAATACAAGATATTTATTCAGGTACATTATCAAAGCAAACACCGCAAAATTAACGGTCAGGCATTTATATGTGCTAAACGAACTGCGGTTAATTATTTTCTTGTTGACATAAAGCACAAGATAGTTTGTCCTATAGAACGAAGATGCCGCCGTTCCCAAAAGTGCGCCGTATATGCCGAAAAACTGTATGAGCACAATGGAAACAACTATATTAATTACCGCTTCTATTATCGCGCTGTTTTGTGTTTGTTTAAAGTGATTTGCTATATGAACCATAGAAAGCGAAGGATATTTACCTATCGTCAGGAGATTAACAAGAGCAAACATCAACGGCAGGTTAGAGAGCAAATAATCAATATCGTCAACGCCTTTTGTATAGACCGCCATAAACGGAAGCGCAAAATATGTAACAACCGTATATAACGTAAACGCAAAGGTTATATAATATACCTCGTATGCCTTAAATATCTTTAGAAACGTTTCTCTGTCGGTATGGAATGCGTACGCAACTTTAAACTCTAACGCTTCCTGTACGGATACTATAACTTTAAGAACCATACTGTATAGAAGGTTGTATAAAGAATAAACGCTTACATGTTTAAGTGTAGAAAACAACGTCAGCAATACAGTATCAACATTTGTGGTTATTAAAAAATTAACCTCATGTACAAATACATTTTTGCTTTGTGAAATTGCGCCGTAATCGGGTTTTACGGTTAGGTCTATCCACGAATAATTCTTTTTAATATACCAAGTAATATATATCATTTGTGCGAAACTTGCAAGCATCGCTACAAATTGTACCAAAACAACGTTGAATCCCAGAGAAATAAGTACTATTTTAGATACCTGCTTCAAGACGTTGACAAACATCGTTATGCCCGAACGGACATAATTCTTTCCGTCGGCTTTAAGCAAAAACAAATATTTCCCGTGAAAGAAGAAATTAATTACGTTGCCCAAACCGTTGAACAGTATGATCAAGAAAATTGTCCAGAACGGTATGTCGCTTTTTATAAACAAGGGATATATAACCGAAAAAGCAACTATCAATCCCGAATAAATAAATCCGGTTCGGCGGTAATATATATTTGTTGCCGAAAGAACCGCGTTTGCATCATCCTTTGTGTTTTTAGCAAGTGCTTTATAGAGCGCTTGACAGGATGCTGCGGCAACGCCTGCTTCAACAAGTGCTATACACGCATATATATTTGTAACAGATGAAAGCAAACCGTTGATTTCCGAACCATAGTTATCTAAGACAAGTTTGGGCACCAAAATACCCAAAAGCATTGCCACCAACTGACAACCTATGCCGATCAACAAATTTTTCTTTATTTTATTGCCGTCTTTCATTACAATATCCTAACTGTAAATCCTTGTAAGAGATATTATTTACGTACTACATTTATAATTTTATTTCCTGCAAACGGCAAGGCAAGTACAAAGTATGCAATATACGCCGCTTCGGTGCGCAAAGACGAATCATATATCGCTAACATAATACAGCATGCGGCCATTATAGCGGAAATTTGAGAATACATTATATCTTCAACCGTTTTTTCGGTTTTTCGTTTTGTGTGTAATATTGCAGTAATGCCTACTACAACAAAGAAGCCAAACAAGAAAATCAAACCCACATATCCTGTTTCGAGAAATGCAATCGCGCTTAAAAACCATGAATACCTTATCGAATAATACTGCTCATGAAAAGGAGTGTTAAGTATGGCATACGCAGAAGTATCGCAATTTCCCAAGCCCAGCCCGATTGTTTTATCGACGTTGGTTGTTAAGAAACGTTTTGATATAATCGGAACAGTTGTAAAACGGTTAAGCGCCGCCGAGGAATCATATCCACCCGTCGTTACGCTTTGGATGATTCGTTCCAAGTTGAAAAAATTGATATAATGCGGGAACAATTTAAACATCATTTGTATCGAAACCGCCATAGTTATCAGTGCAATAACTATGATAAATAATTTTCGCCATGAAAATTTGGTTATCAATACACTGCAAATAATTATTGCGACAAATTCTATATAAAAAAACTTCAATTCGGCAATAGAAGCAATCAACAAAGACATTGCGCTCTTACAGACGAGTGATAAAAGTTTTTCGTTCTTGTTCAAATAAAATATGGCTGTTTTGATTATAACAACAATTAGAAATATATTCAAATAACTGTTGCAACCTCTTTCTGTACCGAACACGCCTCCCAAAAAATCCTGATACTTATTCAATACAAAATATTGATAAAGGCATACAACACTATTAACCCAAAACAAAACATCAAACAATTTAAAATATTGTTTAATATCTTCTTTTCGCAAGAAAAATATTACTGCCGCAAAAAAAACGTAAAATCTGAAATTGTTACGAAATCCCCACAAAAAATACAATGCCGATTGATACCTGAATAGATATACTACCGCAACAAACAGAAAAAAACATATCGGGCAGAGCAACATCGGCAAATCCAATTTAGAAAATGCCACTTGGCGTTGACACATATTTGTGATGATGAGTATGCCCAACATCACCCATGCTATGTCGAGGGTATATTTAATTGAATTCGGCAAACCTATCAAATTCAAGAGCAGACCAAAACAAAACGGAAGGAAAACGATATACGCTATCAATATTTCCAACTGGTTCATTTTCCGCGCATGAAATTTCAAATTCACACCCATTGTTAATAAACCTCATTTTTATGCTTTTAAGGGACAAACTCCTATACAACGCAAACAGGATATACATTTTTGCTCGTCAATGATCGGATAGAAAAATCCCATTTCGTCGCGTTTCATTGTTATTGCGTAATTAGGACATATAGCCTCACACGCGGAACAACCGCAACAATCTTCTTTTTTATTAAACAACTTAACAACCGTTCTTTTTTCTGTCATGACGATTCCCGTGATTATTTTAACTTTTCTTTTATTAGTTTTATTGCTTCGGATAAGTGAAGTGTATAAAGAACTCTGACTACTATAGATTTAACCCTGCCCGACGGAGTGTTATTGCCGACGTATTTTTGCGCTCCCAAATATCCCTTTTCGGTATATATCTGCCAAAACTCATCGTATCTTGTCGGTTTTTCAGCAGGACTGTGCATATGCAGTTGATTGACTTGAGAAGGTGAAATCTCTTCATAATTCATGTGCTCACACGCGTTTGCCACCCATGTATAACCTTTGTCGGTATTGGAGATGATCAGCGAACGAGAAATCTGCTTAACTCCGCCGATTCTTCCCCAATCGTCGGCAATACTTATATCGGCATTTCGTTCGGGCGTGGCAAATTTGCATTTGAGACATGACGGTCTTAAAATATAATTGCTAAAATACACCGACGAGAACCAATCGTATTTTGTTGACGCGGCATTGTAGGTTTTTCCGTTCTCGAAAACGATTTCTATATCTTTAAGTTTGCCGGGGCGTTTTTTTGCGCAGAAACTTCCCTTTATCGCTTTACTCTTATAACGTTTTTCTAAATGCGCTATATAGTCTTCAAAAAAGAGGTTACTTCCGACACCGTGGCACAAAACCTCCACCGTCAGAAGATTATCGTTTTTCATGCCCATTTTATCCAGATATGACAATAACCCGGATATTTGGCATGGGGTGCCTGAAAATAAGACGTATCTGTTTTCGGAAATATCTTTTGCTACCGCTCTGAACACACCGCTTATTTCCGAAGCGATATATTTTGAACCGCGCATTTTATCCCTATCGCCCTTATTTACCGCGCGGATGTGATTGGCTTTCAGTTCTTCGTCAAGAACACACCCATACACCGTAGCAAGTGAAGCATGTTTTGAAAACCAGCAATCGGTAAGCGCAGTAAATGCTCCGCCCGATGCGCTTTTTTTGATTATGTTATTGTCGCTATGGTATGCAGAGAAAAAACGTTGCACAACATTGCCCTCAATTCATTTTGTTCTACGAAGAGATTTGTTTAAGATATTCGATCGCCGAACGAATATTTGCATCGAGTTCGCCCTTATTTACAGCGCTATTAACCTGCGTATTGTCAGGTTTGATTATGCAATCTTGATTATCGGTTTCATTTAATAACTCTAACACTCTTTCGTTCGGTTTGCCGTTTTTAAGCGCTATATCAGCCGCAAGTTTCTTATTAAACAAAATCGAAAAGGCACTTCCGTGAAAAGAGTTGGTAAACACCGCCTGGGCATGATACACCCAAGACAGAAATTCCAAAGGTGAGTTATGGAGTATAAACTCTATACTTTTTTTATTATTAATTATTTTACAGTTGTTTTCCTCGGCATATCTTTTTGCAGATGCCAAAACATTAACGTCGGGTTGAATGAGATACACCAAGACGTATTTTTTTCGGCAAAGACGTTTTGGAATAAAATCTTGCCATTCCTCGCGCGAAAGTAACATTACCGGATCGGGATGTACCGAAACGCCGTTTATCGAAAGCGACTGTAATTTTTCTTTGCAGGATTTTTCTCTTACCGATATACCGCAAAAATCCGACAGCAAGTTCGTAACGTGAGCGTCATTTTCTTTTGTAAAAATATAGTTGCCGACACTTGCCGCGTAGGAGTATTTTTTTGTAGTACCGTTAACAAAATCCAAAAAATAAGCCGTGTCGTTATCGGAACATTCAAAATTCCATACCTGATCGCTACCCGTGATGATTGCGTCGTAATTCGAAACACAGTAATCTATATTCTCACGTGTATACGGTTTCGAAAGATTAAGTCTTTCGTTTCTGAACTTATTAAATCCATTCGACTTGATATAATAATACAGTTTTAACGGTATGCTCTTTAAAAACGAAGCAACACCGTCAGTTTTTTTGGAGTTAGACAACGCTTTGCATCTGTAATCTATTACCTCGGCGTTTGCGTTGCAATGCCTTTCCAAAACCGTTTGAAGTGCAAACGTTTGCAAGACTGCACCTAAATTGTCCGCTCTATGAAAAGTGATTATCCCGATTTTCTTTTTACTCATTTTTATCACCGAAAAAATCTATATCTTCGACGTCAACAATAAAATGCATACATCCAGCATTTTGTTGCGCATTGTCCAATACAATACTCTGCGGGAAAGACTGACTTTATCATTTTTATTGCATTGCAAAACCGTTTGAAGAACGTCATCGCAAACGATGCGTTTTATTGCACGTCTTTTTTCTTTGTATGAACGTTTTAGTTGCGCTTCCTGTTTCAATGCGGATATGGTATATGCAAGATAGGGTTTTGAAACACGGTGCTCGATTGTATGTTCGTATCCCAACCAACGGCATAATTTTACACATTCGGTATAAAAGAAACGTATTTTTTCATATCTGTCTGCACGGTATACATTGCTGAACGAAGCGTAGTTTTTACGATAATTATACAGTGCTTCAGGCAATACCGAAACCTTATTTACGTGTTTGAACAGGGATAACAAGGAATAAACGTCTTCGGATATGATTTCACGCTCGGATACGTATTTCCAATCTGCTTTTTTTATAAGTTCTGTTGAATACATCAATAAACACGAACTCATATAAAAGAGTCTGCTTCCGTCGCCGTTCGGGTCGGGTGCAAGAAATTCGGGAAAGAAGTCGTTTAGTACTTCCTCACCGCAATAATCTCTACGACCGACCTTTGGAGGAAACGATGCGATAAGTTTGCGTTCGCTGTCGACCGAGTTAAGTCCGAACACAACAATATCGCTTTTTTCTGCCGAAGCGATCGCGTATAATTTTTCGATTGCTGACAGGTCTATATAATCATCGCTGTCGAAAAAGCAAACATATTCGCCGTTTGCCATTTGTAACCCGACGTTTCTTGCGATTCCCTGACCTTCATTTTCTTTGTGTACAACACGTATTCGCAAATCGCGTTTCGCCCAGTTGTCACAAATAATAGGACAGGAATCGGTCGAACCGTCGTCAATTAAAATTATTTCCAAATCACGGTATGTTTGTCCTGTTATACTCTCAATACATTCGTCAAGATATTTATCAACGTTATATATCGGCAAAACTACCGTAACCAGACCAGTCTGCATGTCTTTTTCCTCGTTTTTATACGGTTTCAAATAATTTAATATGAGTTTCGACAGCCTTTTCTATGCTGTAATGCGACGACTTGTTTATAAGGTAATCACCATATTGTTCCTTGGATTCGGAAGACAACAACGCCACTAATTTTTCGTAAATATCGTCAACAGAATCAGGCTCTGCGAGATACATGGGATAATCCTCCGACAGAAACTCAACCGCCGCACCGCTTCCGCGAGTAGAAACTATCGGCATTCCGAACGATGCTGCTTCGTTTACAACAAGCCCCCAACATTCTTTTCGTGAGGGCAACAACAATGCGCCGCAGGTACTGTATTCGGCCTCCAACTCGTCTTTACTCAAAAATGGGACGAGCTCGACGTTGGGTAAACTATTTGCACATTGTTCTTTGATAAACAGTTCGGTTCTGTTCCCCATGCCAACAAATTTATACTTTATATCGCTATTCTTTTTTGCCACAGACAGAGCCAAATCCATACCTTTATACGAAAAATACTGGCCTACGACCAAGACCGTATCATTTCGTTTTTGCCGTTTTTCTGCGTGTGATTCCAGTTCGGCTTCGCTCAACGACGAAAAATAGTAGGTTAACACAGGCGCATTTTTTGATACGCGCTTTATTGTTTTCGATGAATTTTCGCCCGCCGAAAGATAACCTTTTGCACCCGAAAGAAAGAAACGTTTGATTTTTGCTTTCAAGCCGTCGCCTTCTACGTATACCTCACCGTCTGTATTGATGATAAAAGGTATTCCGAACAAGCGCATTAACAATACCGCAAACATTTGACACGGGCTGTTATAGCACCCCACGACAACGCAATCGTACTTGCTGAATATATGTTTTATTATCCCGAGCGAGAAGGCGTTTTCGTTTCCGAACTTTATTCCGCGAAGATATTTTGTACGGTATATGCCCTTTTCGCATGAAGTCCAATCTGAATTGCGATTATCCGAAGTTCTGCGTTCATACAACACGGTCAGGTCGCATTGCTTTGCTATACCGTTTAATATGCGCACCCGGTAGGGGACTTCGATATTGCTTAGATACAAAATTTTTTTCATGTCAAATCAAACACTTACTCTTTATTGCAAGGAAATTCGCAAGTAGAACATTTATCCAACTGTTCCTTTGTCACCTTGCCGTCGCGATAATCGCGCACTATCTTATTTTCATACATCGAATACTTTTTCTTTTTAAAGAAAAACAGAAATTTATGCTTTAATACCCATAACAAGGGTTTATGAATATATTTATGCATTGCGGGCGATGCCGAACCGATCATCCAGCAATCTCTATCACAGCAACGAACCTTTTTGCGTACTTCATCCGCCTGTTGGCTATTCCACAACTCATCCCACGATTGAGTATTCAAATTACCCATAACCTCTTTTTCCCTCGTTCCGTTACAGGGCATAACGTCGCCGTAAGGGTCGATAAAGAAGGTATCGAAACTCATGTCGCAGGGCAATAAGCGTTTTTGACCGAAAATATAATTGATCAAGCCGTGATTGAAATATGCTCTGAACCATTTTTTAGGACTGTTGGATTCAAGCAAACGGTTTATCAAATTTTCGAAATTTTGAGCAACCATAAGCCTATCATGAATTATATTTGTCGTTTCCACAAAATAAAAACTGTTATGAAGCGAGGCGGTGGCAAATTCCATTCCGAGTTCATTTGAAATTTCATAAAGCGGAACAAGGTCAGGCGCATTTTTATCCTGCACCGTCATACCGAATCCGACGTCTTTCATTCCCATTTCCACAAGCGTTTTAAGTGTTGTATAGCCTCGGTTATAACCGTCGTCCAACCCTCTTATTTCGTTATTTGTATTTTCAAGTCCCTCGATAGATATACGAATTCCTATATTCGGAAACTCTTTGCACAAATCTACGATCCTATCGGTAAAGAACCCGTTGGTCGAGATAACGATACGATCGCTTTTCTTATATAATTCACGTACGATATCCTTTAGATCCTCGCGAATAAAGGGTTCTCCTCCTGTTATATTCGTAAAGGACATAAGAGGCAGTTTTTTTATTGTTTCTATCGAAATTTCTTCTTCGGGTTTTGAAGGCACTTTATAACGGTTGCACATCGTGCATTTTGCATTGCAACGATATGTAACGATAACGGTTCCGTTTAATTTTTGGGACATATTGTACTCCTTAATTAATTTTCGTTTTGTTGAAGAAAAACGTCTGTGTACATATTGGAAACGGTGACCCAATAAAATTTATCACAAATCGTTTGAAAATCAAATCGCAACTCATTATTGTTATTAAAAACGCCGTTCTCAAGAGAAACGAATTCGTCCTTGATATTGGCATTTTTACCATTTTGATTCGTATATCTTCATCATCTTTTCGTAATAAGTTACGGGAGTTTCAAAAGTTGCATTACGGCAATTATCACTGTATTCCTTGACGAGATTAGGTGTTTCGAGCAAATACCGCAATTTCTTTTCTAAATCGTCTACGTTACCCGGTTCAAAAAGCAAACCCGTCTTTCCCTCATCAATCAACATTGGTATTCCGCCTATATTCGCACCGACAACGGGCGTCAACAACATCTGCGACTCCATTACCGAATACGGACAGTTTTCATACATTTCCGACGGGCAGACGCTTAAAGACGCTCTTTTAATAAGATTCTTAAGGTCTTCACCCGTTTGGAAACCCATATATTCCGCATTGGGAAGTTTCAATATATTATCTACCGATTCGCCATACCCTGCAAACACAAACCTAACATTAGGCATACGTCTTGCCACTTCGAGCAGAGTGTCTGTGCCCTTATCTTTCGAGAGGCGTCCAAACTCAAGAACATAATTCTCTTTATCGCTATTATCAACATTAGGTTCGGATTCTATAAAATTATGAATCGCTATTGTTCTAGACGAAAAGCGAGTTTGAGTGTCAAGTTTAGATTTGAGAAATTCAGACGGGCAAACAATAGCGTCGATAAATCCATACGCCTTGCTGAATTTCCAAACGTAAGCATCTAGCGCTCCTAAAACACTTTTTGCACGTGAATTTTTAACACATTTAGTCCTTACGCAGTGGGTATAATTACCGCCTAAACATTTTTCACAAACGTTCAAATCATTATCAAAAAGGCCATGACTAGGACAAACAAGTTGATAATCATGAGCGGTATATACGATTTTGAGATTCTTTTTTGTCTTTTTGCGGTATTTATCTATTTCAAGTATGATACTTGGCGTTAAGTGGAACTGAATATTATTCAAATGAACGACATCGGGAGCAAAATCATCGAGCACTTTGCGAATTTTTCTACGTGCTTCTGACGAATAGATGATCCTAAAGGGCGCGAACAGATTTTTCAAAACGCCTTTACTGAAGTCCATATCGGATACGTTTGCACCGACATTATTTCCCACGATATTCTTCTCATTCTCAAGTCCGAAATACTGGACCTCGTGGCCATTATCCGTCAAAATATTGCCCAACTTAAAAATATAAGTTTCAGACCCACCTTTGGGGTAAAGAAACTTATTTACCAACAGGATCTTCATTTGATTCTTCGTTCACTCCGTATAATTCAAGTGTTTTGTGAACAACATCGTCCCAATTATATTTCGTACAAACAAAATCTGCGGATTTTGCTTTATATTCATAAACTTTATCCGGATTATCGAACAAATATTGCAGTTTGTCTTTCAAATCCGAAACATCGCCTTTTTTGAAAGAAACGCCTTTATCTTCGGTAACTTCTACAGATTCGGCGATATCCGACGTTAAACAACAGTTGCCGTAACTCATTGCCTCGAGCAAACTCATCGACATACCCTCGAGATCCGACGGGAGAACATAAACATAGGAATTACTGTAAAGTTCCGCCAAAAGTTCGCCCTCGACAAAACCTGTAAACAGTATCCGATCATCATTTTTTGCAAATGAGCGAATCTCGTTTTCATAGTCCTCTGTATCGGATGATCCGCCTGCGATAACGAGTTTCTTATCCGTTTTTAACTGTTTAAATGCATCTATAAGATACGTTATACCTTTTTCGGGCACAAGACGGCCAAGATAAAGAATATATGAATCCTTAGTAAGTCCAAAGCGTTGTGTGATTTGTTCCGCCTCTACCGAAAGTGCCTTTTCTATACCGTTGGGAATATAAACGGTTTCACGGTTATATTCTCTTTTAAAGTACTCCTGCACACTACGGCTTAATACGATTATTTCATCTGCCAATCTGACGGCACATTTTTCGCCCAAACGAATATACCAAAGTGCAAACTTTCCCCATTTCGAGCGTTGATGATCCAAGCCGTGCACCGTTGCTATGCATCTTTTGCCGAAAAGTTTAGGCAGCCACATCATGGCACAAGGTCCCTCTGCATGAAAATGAACCGCATCGTATTTGCCGAACGCAGAACGTACTGCGGCAGAAACAGATGCAGTCACTGCAGAAATACCACGTTTATCAACCGCGAAAACAGATTTTAAACGAACGCCCTTATATTCGTCAAGTTGCTCTGCATCAAATTCAGAACCGCTTACGTGGTGTCCTTGCCTATTATAGCAGGTAACACTATGTCCAATATTAGCCATACGAACCGCCAATTCGGTGACAACGATTTCAATACCGCCCTCACGCGAAGGGATTCGCTTATGACCAAGCATAGCAATGCGCAAGTGTTTTTTATCAGAACGAGCCATTTAAACTCCCTCCATTCCAAAAACCGCACCGACAGTTTTAAACAAAATATAGATATCTGTTTTCAAACTACGCTCATTGATATACTTGATATCCAATTCAAGCCATTGGTCAAATGGCAACGTATTCCTTTGAGGTTGCACCTGCCAATAGCAGGTGATTCCGGGAGTGATCGAAAGACGCACTAATTGTTTTTGGTCATATTTCTCCACTTCCCTGGGCAAAGGGGGACGAGGACCGACCAAACTCATATCGCCCTTAATGACATTTAAAAGTTGCGGAATTTCATCTATACCTGCCTTACGAATAAAACTGCCGAATCTTGTAATTCGGGGGTCTTTCTTCATTTTAAATGCGGGTCCGTCCATCTCATTTTCATTAAGAAGCATACCCAACATATTTTCGGCATCGGGCACCATAGAACGGAACTTATAGAAATTAAATTCCTTCCCATTTTTCCCTACACGCTTTTGAACATATATAGGCGACGCTCCGGGACTGTCGATTACAATAATTATTGCGATGATCAACATCGGAATCAACAATATTACAAGTCCTATAAACGAACACGCAATATCGAATAAGCGTTTGATGATTTCATAATATTTGATTTTTGAATTATGAGTATCGATAAAAAACGCCTCCGTTTCTTTACTTCCTTAAAACATTTTAGACTTATTCATTTATAGATTCGCAGAACAACTCAACAACAGTCTTTGTGACAGAAGATTCATCGGGATAAAATTCCATAAACTTATCGCCGACAATAGATTCTCCCTCAATCGTACTGATGCCTGTAAATTCATAACCGGATACTTTATCAAAAAGATTCTGCAAATATGTGACAGAACAGTCCGACACCATATAATCTGATATACTTAACGCTGTCTGCGCAATGAATCGCTCATCGCTTTCTGCCTTTTGCATTGTTTTATTTAATAGCGCATCAATGTACTGCTTTTGTCTGACCATTCGGGTTTGGTTAGTGCTGTCGTACATGCCGTATCTTAAACGAACATAATTAAGTGCATGTTCTCCGTACAATGTGACCGTTTCGCCCTTAACCAAGGTATCATCGATGCCTGAAAAGTCATCTAAAACTTCAACTTCGACACCATCAACCAAATCGTTAATTATCGAAACGGCATCCATGGTAAGCGACATGTAATGTTTAACCTTCACGCCCAACAAGTGCCCCGATACTGCATCCGCGGTATTACGGCAACTCACTTTATTACCGTTGCCGTAGGTATGCGCCAATGCTATTTGTTGAGTTTTTGTCGCTACCTTTTCTCCCGCAACTCCAAGTATATTCGTTTCGGTAATAGTATCTCGGTTAATATGTATAGCGGAACAAGTCTGTTCGTCATGGTTGATAACAAACAACATCAAAAAGTCGGCTTGGCGGTTATTAGTATAGGCGCTATCATCTATTTGGATATCAAAGGTATCCAAACCTATGGCTAAAAAGGTTTCTATATTATCTTTGAAAATATAGTCCTTACCGTCATAACTGATAACATCCGATGACTGATCACCGCTTTGTCCGTCAAATTGTGTATGGTTGCGACTCCAAATATTTTCAAACAGCAATATCGCAGATATGAGGAATATAACCAAGAAAACTATGGCTATTTGCTTTAATTTTTTGTTAGAATCCTCTGCTCTGCTCATAAGTAACATTATTACTTACCTTCGGTCTTTTTTAATTTGAGAGCGATAATAACCAAAGCCACAGCAGATACCGCCATTAACGCAATATATATCCACCAATGGAAATCATCGCCGGTTTGAGGACCGTTTCCGGAACTCGAACCGTCTTCAAAAGTATTAACAACTATAGCAAAAGAGCCTGTCTTATCGGTAGAATAGACAAGATATCCGTCTTCATCTATTGTTGCATTATCGATCATTGTCCAATTATTACCGTCGAAATGCAATAATCCGACAAAGTTTTCGAGCACATCGCTTTTAAGACGAAGTTTATACTCACCGTATTCTTCATTGGTTTCGTTATCGCTGTAATCAACATCAAACAGATCGCTTACATCAATATCGTTTGAATCAATACCCATTGTGTTCGCTTTGTTTTTCAAATCAACGTTCAAATCCGTAAGGTCAGGGGTATCGACAATGATATCATAAGCATCTTCCAACTGTTTGCGTGATTCATCATCCAAATTGAAACGGTCCGCATACGGTTTTACGATAATTTCGACACTACTCTCGTCTTCTATCAATCCACCATCAACAATCTCGGGGTACTTATTACCCGACGGACTGCCAACAAAATTGTTGGGTGCCGCCATAGCGGTTATACCCATTACAAAGATCATCAAGATTGATAACAAAACGGCAAAACTTTTTTTCATTTTTGCCCTCCCAAAAATCGTTAAATTTGTGATTCCAAGAAATAATCCTCTCGCTTTTAGCGAATATTCTTATTATATCCGTAGTATCCTTTGCCGCTTTTTGCATCATTCATTACACAGCCAAGGATCTTCACATTTGATAACTGAAGTTGACGGAAACATTTATCGAGTTCTTTCTTTTCGGTAAAGTCTTCTCGAACAACGACAACCATACCGGTAATAAGCGGAGAAATTGCAAGTGCATCGGAAACAACGTTTACCGGAGGCAAATCTATAACTATATAATCAAACTTTTCCGCCAATACCTTTAACATAGATGCCATTCTGCGCGAACCCAAAAGTTCTGACGGGTTCGGAGGAAGAACACCCGAAGGCAAAATATACCAATTATCTAATATTGTTGCCTTTAAAATCCCGTTCTGACCGCCTTCGGGGCCGACAAGCAAATTGGCAAGTCCCGGCGACGGCTGGATATTTAATTTTTTAGCGACACTTGAAATTCGCAAATCTGCATCAATAAGCAAAACGCGTTTTCCGCTCTCTGCCAAAACGTAAGAGAGATTAATCGCAGTCGTACTCTTGCCTTCGCCCCTCGTCGAACTCGTCACACCGATAATCGGGCATTTCACATCTTCGGGTATTGTGAAATTAAGATTTGTACGAAGCAATTTATATTGTTCGGTCGGAACAAATCCGAGATTTTCATGCAGTGTTTTTTTGCTGTCGCTAACGGAAAACGAAGTTGATTTTGAACGTTTGAACAGTTTCATCTTATCACCGTCGCTTTCAGTTATTTGTCTTTGTTTTTTGATAATAGCCGTATGGTGCGTTATCATCGTTCTCTAACAAAGACGGTACCTTGGCCAAAATCGGGTAATCATAGGATTGTAGTATATAGTCCTCATCATGGACCGTATCGTCCAACAGCGCAACTACAACCAACGCCAATGAAGTCAGAATCATACCAAGAATAAAACCTACAATTGTATACTTGGTCTTACTCGGGGAGATCTTATCGGTGTTAACTACGCCGACGTCGACAACCTCCATTGAAGAACCTTCTATTATCTCAGCGATTCTTGCAGGAAGCACTTCGGCGATACAGTTTACGATTTTAGCCGCCTCGTGAGGGTCAGTAGATGTAACAGTTATCTGCAAAACCTCGGTTTCGTTAACCGTGGTGGCGGTTATCATCTCATCGAGTTCCTCGTAAGTATAAGAAACCCCGCTTTTTTCGATAACTTGGTTTAACGAAGTGCGGTTCTTCAAAATCACAATATATGTTTTCGCAAGGCTTTGCGCCGCAGTAAGTTCAGACGGGCTTATACTGAAACTGGTATTTCCGAGCGAAAACGAACTATTATTTACATAAAGCATTACCGAAGAAGAGTATTTGGGCGCAACAACAAATGCGGCAACAGAAAAACCTACAGCAGCGCACAAAACCGCCGATATAATTATCGCCCATATCTTTTTTAATAATGTTTTTCCGATGTGCGAAAAATCAATTGTATAGAAATCTCCGTTATTCTTATCCACCTTGTTCAACTTGACTCTTTCTCCATATTCTTCAGTTTTTTCAGGCACTTTCAATGTGCATCCAACTATGTCAGAACTGTTAACGGATCGTCATTGCATTCTTCTGCCATTTTATTTATATTATAACATATTAAATCCGAAATGCAATAAGAAAAATGCACCAATCCTCATTATTTTGAAATTTTAAGCGAAACAAATCCATACAAAAAAGAACTCTTTTAAAAAGAGTTCTTTTGCATTATATTTTTAATAAAGATAACCCTGTCTGTAAAGCAATTCTGCACCGAGAACAGCGCCGCCTGCCGCACCGCGAAGAGTGTTATGGGAAAGACAAACAAACTTATAATCAAAGATAGTATCTTCGCGCAGTCTGCCGATAGAAATACCCATACCGCCATATAGGTCACGGTCGAGACCTGTTTGAGGACGGTTGTCTTCTTCAAAATATGTCAAGAACTTTTCCGGTGCGTGAGGAAGTTCCAAACGTTGTGCTTCGCCTACATATTCAGCCCAATCCGCTTTAATCTGTTCGATAGAAGGTTTGTTTTCGAAACTTACCGAAACAGCGGCAAGGTGTCCGTCGGAAGCGGGCACACGTATACACTGTGCCGAAATTAAAGGAGTGGTAGCATTGACGATAACATCTCCCTCAACCTTACCCCATACCTTAAGCGGTTCTTTTTCGCTCTTTTCTTCTTCGCCGCCGATGTACGGAATAACATTATCAACCATTTCAGGCCATGTATCAAAAGTCTTGCCTGCACCGGAGATCGCTTGGAAAGTAGTAACGTTCACTGCCTTAATGCCATATTTTCTCAACGGTTCAAGGGCAGGAACATAACTTTGTATCGAGCAGTTGGGTTTTACAGAAATAAAACCTTTTTTCGTGCCAAGACGTTTCTTTTGAGACTCTATAACTGCGCTATGAGCATAGTTTATTTCGGGAATAAGCATGGGCACGTCGGCAGTTCCGCGATGTGCAGAGTTGTTGGAAATAACAGGAATTTCCGCCTTTGCATACGCTTCTTCCAAAGCCTTTATCTGTTCTTTCGGCATATTAACCGCACAGAACACGAAATCTACATATTTCTTTACGGTTTCTATGTCCTCGGCATTAAGTACTTCCATAGCGGCAACGCGTTCGGAAAGAGGGGTTTTCATTTTCCAACGTCCTTCTACCGCCTTGCCATAGGGTTTGCCCGCAGATGAGGGGCTGGCAACAAGCGCAGAAAGTTCAAAATAAGGGTGGTCTTCGATAAGCGTAATGAATCTTTGACCGACCATACCGGTCGCGCCAATAATTCCGGCTCTTAGTTTACTCATAATATACCTCTATAATTAGTTAAAAAAGATCTTTATAAATACCGGGGATACTGTCTTCGATAACCGTCGCGCCTACAATTTTATTGTAGAAATCTACCGGTCCGGCACTGCCTATAATTGCATATCCGTAACCTTCATCGCGCATCGCTTCCATACAACGGAAGAACAACGCACTGCCGATTCCCTTGCCGCGTTGAGTTTCGTCAACACCGGTAGGGCCAAAGAAATCGCGATAGGTGCAATCGTATCCTGCAAAACCGAGCATTTTTTTCTCGTTAACATCATATGCAATGAAGCAACTTACGGGGAATTTTGTAAAAGCGGCAGAAATTTCATCCGCCCAACCGTCATGAAAATGTTCGCGCACCCATTCGACAACTTTCGTCTTATTCGGCGTCATCGGACGCATTATTTTAATTCCTTGCGCCTCGAGTTTTTTATAAATCGCACTGCTATCAGGCAAATTATACAGTTTGACAAGCATATCAGGCATAATTCTTACCTCCAAATATTATTAATGGGCTGCTGCGATTTTCGCAGCAGCCCGAATAAAACGCTGTCGCGTTAAACCGAAACGATTTTTCGGTCGTCTATAATATTAGACTTATTTTTTATCCTCGGTTTCTTTCACGTAAGTGATCTTCATGGTCGAGAATTTCTTTTGAAGCGCTACGATTGCTTCGCCGTCTTCTGCAGCTTTGGTGCCGATTATATTGACTTCAAGGCTTGTGGTTGTCGGGAAACTGTCAAGTGCTTCGAGTTTTTCGATGTCAGCGTTTCCGCTGAGATCGAGAGTCTTTAACGATGTAAGTTTGCCGATTACTGTAATATCAGCGATCTTATTATTTGCAAGGTTAAGATCGGTAAGTGTTGTCGCCTTTTCAAGAGCGGAAATATCGGTAATGTTGTTATCGTTCAAAACAAGAGAGGTAAGAGCCTTGCCGGTGTCCGCCTTGCTTACGTCGGAAATTGCATTCTTGCTAAGGTCAAGAGTTGTAAGTTTTTCACAGTCGGTAAGGTCGGGTATTGCGACGATAGCGTTACCGCTTGCGTTTACGCCTGTCAACTTCTTAAGTCCCTTAATAACAAGTTCGGTAAGACCTTCTGCAGAAGTTTCGGGTTCTTCGGTTTCTTCTCCCTCGGAAGTGGTTTCGTCTTCAGAAACGGTTTCATCTTCAGAAACGTTTTCATCCTCAGAAGATTCGTCTTCGGTGGATTCCTCTGTTTCTTCTTCCTTATCTTCTTCCTCTTCCTCTTCTTCTACGTAAACGTTAAGGGTTGTGAGTTCGGGACATTCGGTAAGGTCAAGACTGCCAACAAGTTTATTGTTATATGCTTCAACAGTAGCAAGTTTTGCACAGCCGTTAAGACCGTTAAGATCTGCTATTTCGTTATCATGGATAGCGATAGAAGTAAGTTCATCAAGTTTGGAAAGGTCGCCAATAGTAGTAATGGCATTTTCGTATGCATTGATAGAAGTAAGTTTTTCGCAAGAAGCGAGGGTGCTTATATCGGTTATCTTATTTGCATACGCATCGAAAGTGGTAAGTTCGGTAAGACCCGAAAGGTCGCCGATTTCGTTGATTTCGTTATTATAAACACTAATCTCAGTAAGTTTAGTGCAATTACCGAGAACTGCTATGCTGGTGATATCATTGTCGCTTAAATAAACGGTTTCGAGGTTGGTGCTGTTCTTGATACCGCTGATATCGGTGATATGGTTGCCGATTGCAGAGAAATTGGTAAGAGCGGTAAGTTCGGAAACAGCATCAAGATTTTCAACACAGTTGCCGTTAAGGACAAGAGTTTCGAGGCTGGTCATACCTTCAAGTGCGCTGATATCCTCGATTGCGTTACCTGCAAGATTGAGGTTCTTAAGATTGGTAAGAGAGGACAACGCACTGATATCGGTAATACCTACGTGTGTATGTTCTTCTTCTTTTTCTTCGGTGTCGGAAGTTTCCGATTCGGACTCTTCGCTTGTTTCGGTTTCTTCGACAGTTCTATCGCCCATCTGTACCAAAGTAAGATCGGTAAGTTCTGTCATGGAAGAAATAGCCGAGAAGTCAGAAACTAATGTGTTACCGATATCCAACTTGGTGAGGTTTTCAAAGTTATCAATACCTTCAAGAGTGGTTATACCGGTGTACTGAAGCGAAAGTTGTTCGAGTTTTGTCAAAGAAGAAAGTTGATCAAGTTTTTTAAGATCGGTAAGTGCTGCGGATGCAACGAGAGAATCAAAAGAAATTGCAGTGCCGCCCATACCGTATGCGTTATAAAGTTGGGTGTAGTAGCAACCTTCCTGCATAGTCGAAACTTCGGCAAGGTCAAATGTACGCAATACGCGCAAATTCTTAAACAAAGTGATATCTTCAACCTCGGTTACGGGGTAATTCATCACTACATAAGAGCCTTCAGCCGGTTCTTCTTGGGAATTGGCTATGACAGCATCGGTCATTTCCTTGTAACCGAGCATAACAACGGGATATGCATAGGTTTCATAATTATTCTGCGAATCGTTACCGACAGAATAGTAATAAACAAGAGATTCGATTTTATCAATATCTTCCTGTGTTATATCACGTACGCTTTCTTTACCGAGCGCCTGTGCAAATGCTTTTGCGAAATCTGCATCTTCAAATTGAGTATAAGGGTCGTCCATGTGGCTGATACCGTCGATAAGAACGAATACCGAACCTGCGAGAAGAAGTACGCTGAGAACAACGCAAATAATTATCGTCTTCTTCTGCTTGGCAATAACTTTGTTGCTCATTTTTCAAAATCCTCCGGATAATTTAACGATTAGAGTTATTTTATCACAAATTATTCTATTTTGCAATAGTAAATTTATTATCGTCTATGCGCCGTACTTAATTATATTCACAAAAGTATTTCGGTTTCCCTCCCATACTTCCATGGTTCTGCCGTATTTGATCTCGTCCTTATCGGGAGAGCGTCTAAGACAAAGAATAGCGGTTTCGGGAATGTTCGAAAGTCCGTCTAATTCATACGCCGCAAGGTCTGAAATATATACGCCGTATCCGTCGATAACGTTTTCGGGCATATATGCATCATCTATAATTTCATCAAGCGGAGTAAGTAAGCCTTCCTCGACACAAATATCAAAAAACTGCTTGTCCAACGCATAGATAACCGTATCACCTGCACGGACTTCGGTTTGAAAACGTTGAAGTCCTTTGTTGTTCTGGTCATAGTTAATCGGGTCTATTCCTGCATCTTCGTTGCCGAATTTATTTACGGTAATGTCAAGTATTTCAACCTTTATCTCGCCGTCGTCGTTATAATCATCCGACATCTTCCCTACGGTGCTTTCTATCGTTTCGGCAACCTCAGCGGATATATACATCGGGCCCACGTGCATTATATTTACATCAGGGTCTTTTGTAGATAAAAATTGCGATAAACTAATTATAAGAAAAGCAACCAATACTACGCCGAATATTATAAGCCATTTATAATGATACCAAATATTTTCAAACCACTCACGAGGTGACATTCTTTCCTGTTTTTCCATAATAACCTCCCTATAAAAATACAGTATTATTTTAGCACAGCCTCGCCGTTTTGGCAAGTATTCTTTTAAAGTCGTTGCATATTATTTACATTTTTCCCATATTGAAATGTTCCTTGTTTGAGATAAAAAACTTGACAAATCGCGCATATAAGATATAATGTTTCTATCCGAAAAGTTAGGAATTTTAAATAATGCACGAATTTTTCCATGCGCTTGAACACGCGGTTTTGGATTCATTAAAAATGATTCCGTTTTTAATAATCGCGTTTTTCATACTTGAATACATCGAATCGAAAATCGAAGAAAAAAGTTCTTCCGTGATACAGAAAGCAGAAAAGACAGGTCCGTTGGCAGGTGCTTTACTCGGTCTTGTGCCGCAATGCGGTTTTTCGGTAATCGGGTCGAACTTCTACGCAAAGCGAATAATAACACTCGGAACGCTTATGGCTATCTATTTGTCCACTTCGGACGAGGCTTTGCTTGTTTTACTTGCAAATCCGCAAAAGATAACCGATTTGCTTCTTATTTTGGCTTTGAAGTTTGGCATTGCCGTTTTCGTCGGTTATGTTATAGACCTTGTTCTCCGTAATAGGAACGTAAACAAAGAGGAATGTCATCATTGTCACCACAGCGATGATTCCTGCGAAAACGAAGAACTTATCGGCGAGGAGCATTGTTGCAACCATACCGATTGGAAAGCAATAATCAAGTGCACTGTTAAACGTACGGTTTCGGTTTGGTTGTTCCTTTTTGCAACCACTTTTGTTCTTGGCTATCTTATAGAACTCATCGGCGAAGCCAAGTTACAGCAATTCATGCTAACCGACAGCATTTTCCAACCGTTTTTAACCGCGCTTATCGGTCTTATCCCCAACTGTGCACCGTCGGTTATACTTGCGCAACTTTATATCGACTCTGCCATAAGTCTTGGTTCGGTAATTTCTGGACTTTGCGCAGCCGCAGGTGCAGGAATAATCGTACTGTTCCATGTCAACAGAGGCTTGAAATCAAACATCGCTATCCTTGCCCTGCTTTATATCATCGGTTCAGGTGCAGGTGTAATTATTCAGTTGGTGCAAAATTTAATATAAAAATTCAAGGCTGTCGTTATGACAGCCTTTTAGTTTATATTTCGGTCTGTGATGACATAAAATACGCGCCCGTGTCGATAAGTTTCTTTTCCGAGCCGTCGTGTGTTTTGCCGTCCTGTTTGAGCGACATAACTGCGCCGATAACACTACCTTCGCTGACTATTGGCGAAAGATAACTCACTTCGCCGCCGCCCTCGGTTATTGTAACTTCGCCGTTTTTGTCGGATGCCGAATAACTGCGTCTACTCGACAAAACGCCCGAAAGTCCGTTAGAAATCGGCTTTTCAAGATATTCCTTGCGCGGAACACCTGCGACAGCAATAACGTTATCCCTATCGCAAATCGCAATCGGTATACCGCTCGAACGGTTTATCGCTTCCGCATATTCAGCCGACACCCTGCTGAGTTCACCCACAGGCGAGTATTTGCGGAACACCACGCTACCGTCGCTTTCTGTGTAAATTTCCAACGGGTCGCCTTCGCGGATTCGCATAACACGGCGTATCTCTTTCGGAATAACCACCCTACCCAAATCGTCAATTCGACGTACAATTCCTGTTGCTTTCATATATAAAAATTCTCCTTGTTTTTACATTTGTGGTGTTATTATTTGTAAAAATG
>JAZRUR010000055.1:0-38081 GCA_045652625.1 Eubacteriales bacterium
TAGAATCGACTATTTCTTCCGACGGAGTTTCGGGGATATATCTTATATTATAGGATTGAGTCACCTTTTTGTCATCGCCGTTGATAACTCCGCCTACGCAGGTAAGATAACCGAAATCTATGTCTTCTGCATCAATACCAAGTGTTTTACCAAGATATTCTGCGGTGGATTTACGTATGATTTCGAACATCGAATCGCTATCTACAATGCCGTTTTCGATAAGATAATCGGAAAGCAGACTTATAGCGTTAACACCTGCTTCGGGCATAGCGGCATGAGCGGATTTTCCTTCTGCTTCTATCTTGATACCGTTTTCGCATTTTGAAACTTTAATATTTGCCGTATCGGAAAGTTCCTGCTCGGTATTAACAATAGCGTAAGCCTTGCCGGGGACGGCATTTGAAACCGTTCCGCCGCGAAGTTCTTTTATATTTTCGGGGAGCGCAGGGAATTCGGTCCAAACCGAAAGAATCCCTTTTTCGCCTATACATACGGGGAAACTCGAATCGGGAGTAAAGGAAAACATCGGAGGTTTGCGTACGGTTTGGAAATAACGCAAATCGGTACTTCCTACTTCTTCATCGCTTCCGAGTATAAGACGTATTGTGAAAGGAAGTTTAATGCCGTTTTCTTTGAAATAACGCATTGTGTAAAGCCCTTGGATAAAAGGACCTTTGTCGTCGTGTGTACCTCTGCCTATCAAAAGACCGTCTTTGACAGTAAGCGCATAAGGTTCTACACTCCAGCCGTCACCTGCAGGGACGACGTCGAGATGACATACAATGCCGATTTCTTTTTCGCTGTCACCGTAAAGTACGCTCAAACAGCGATAATCGTGGTTTTCAACAGTAAAACCGTACTTTTTTGCAATTTCGGATGCTTTATCAAGCGCATCTGCACATGCCTTGCCGAAAGGATATTCGCCCTCGGGATCACCTGCAACGGAGGGAATAGCAATTATTTCCGCCAAATCGTCGATAGCCTGTTTGCGTATTTCGGCATTGGAAAAATATTCATTAATAGCATCTTTAACGCTCATTTTATTACTCCTGTTCGGAAAAGCCTTCGCGGAGTTTATTTAAAGCGTCAGCAAAACGGTTTTCGGTTTCTCTAATAGACAAATTCATTTCGTTTTGACGTGCACGGAATTCGTCCGCAGCGGCAGAAACAGATTCGCACTTGCGTCTTGTTTCTTCGATAAGTTTTGTAGCCTCGCCCTCAGCGCGCATACGTATGGCTTTAGCCTCTGTTTCGCTGGAGCGACGGGCATCGGTAAGTATAAGCGCGGCTTCTTTTTCGGCGTTTTTGATAATATCAGCGGCGCGTTTGTCAGCGAGAACCATTTTTTCGCCTATTTCAGCAAAGAGAATATCATATTCCTTTTGCTTTTCGATAATTTCTGCGGCATGGTCACGTTCATTTTGTTCGTTTGACGCGCGAAGTTGGGAAATTTCATTTTTAAGTCTTTCGTTTTCAACCTCGGCGGCACGTAGTTTGTTTGTAAGTTCATTTTCGTTTTGCGAATATTTGTCGCTGAGAGAGATGATAAATGCATCTACCTCATTTGTGTCATACCCTTTGAAAGTTTTTTTGAATACAGTTTCAGCCAAAATTCTCACCTTATCCCTTCGATCAGAATACATCATAAATATACCATATTATATTAAAAATGTCAATATTTGCTTATCTTTAAGCGGATATTAAGCAACAAGAACCGTTTTTAGAGGTGATAACGATTTTAGAAACGTTAAAAAACATCGTATGGGGCGTACCAACTATTGTGCTTTTACTCGTTTCCGGTATATATTTTACCCGAAAATGTGCATTTTACCGACCAAAAGCGGTGTTGGGAACGATACGTGATACAGTAGGCTCGTTGAAAAAAGGCAAACAAGACGGTATTTCACCTTTTGAAGCGGTTGCAACTGCTTTGGGCGGAACTGTAGGAGTAGGTAGCATTATAGGTGTTGGCTACGGAATTACGGTCGGCGGTGTAGGCAGTATATTCTGGATGTGGGTGTGTTCATTTTTCGGTATGGGGTTGAAATATGCAGAAGTTGCCGTTGCCCTTAACCGACGTGAAGTGATAAACGGAAAACCTGTCGGAGGTGCACAGGTACGGCTTAAAGGTTTGGGTTATCCGAAGATATCTGCAATGTTTTGTTTGCTTTGTGTTGCCGCCTCGTTCGGAACAGGAAACCTGACTCAGGTGGGCTCGATATCCGCCTTTTTCGGTTCGATAGGTTTATCAAAAGTAATCTGTGCTCTGGCATGTCTTGCGATTATTGCATTGGCTGTTTTTGGCGGCAGAGAAAGGATAGCGAGTATAAATGCGGTTATAGTTCCGTCGGCATCGGGAGTATACCTTCTTGCGTGTGTGATTTTACTTGTAATCAATGCCGAAAATATAATTCCGTCATTTGTGCTTATTTTCCGCGAGGCTTTCGGAATATCTGCGATAAGCGGAGGCTTTTCGGGAGCGTTACTTGCGCATACGCTCAGAGAGGGGTTTGCGCGTAGTATGTTTTCAAACGAGGCAGGAATGGGTTCATCGCCGCTTGCACATGCGACGGTTGAATGTTCTTCACCCGATGTTCAGGCTAAATGGGGAATATTCGAGATATTCTTCGATACTTTTGTTGTTTCGACAATAACCGCGCTTTGTTTGATTTCGAGTGGGTTTCTTTCACCCTCGGATATGTTTATTTCGGCGTTCGGAAACCTTGGCGGATTGGTGTTTGCTTTACTTACCGCCGTGTTTGCATTTGCATCGGTAATAAGTTGGTGTTATTACGCCGAGTGCTGCCTTGCGTTTCTGTTTAAAAAAAGCGAACTTGCAACTAAAATATACCGTGTTTTATTTGCTGTTGCTGCTTTTTTCGGAGTTTTTCTTTCGGGCGGAAGCGTGTGGGCAATTTCCGATATACTTAATGCTTTAATGATGTTTCCGAACCTGTTTTTGATTTTCAAATGCAGAAAAGAGATAGAAAGGATAGATTGACGTTTATGTGGTATCACGAAGACTTAAAATCGCTGTATTCAAGCCTTGATTCTTCAAAAAACGGGCTGACTTCCGAACAGGCGTATAAATATGCCGAAAAATACGGAAGAAACGAACTCGCGACCGTAAAGAAAAAGAGTTTCATAAGACGCTTTTTAGAGGCGCTGGCGGATAGAATGACGGTGGTCTTGCTTATTGCGGCGGCGGTTTCGTTTGCAACATCATATATTTCGGGCGACGGCTATGCAGACCCGATAATAATACTTATTATCGTTTTAGTAAACGGCCTTATCGCCGTAATTCAGGAAAGCCGTGCCGAAAAGGCACTTGAAGCACTGAAAAAAATGACTTCACCCGAAACATCGGTACTTCGTGACGGTAAAACAATCCGAATACCGAGCAGTATGCTTGTTCCGGGCGATGTCTTTATGTTGGAAAAAGGGGATATCGTTCCCTGCGATGCAAGACTTATAGAATCAAACGAACTTCTTCTTGACGAGTCTGCGCTCACAGGCGAATCGGTAGGGGTTTATAAAGACTACAAATCAACCCCAAGACCCGATTGCCCTATTTCCGAAGCATCAAACTCGGTATTCACCTCGGCACACGTGATTTCGGGTAGAGGTGTTGCACTTGCCGTAAAAACGGGCATGTCTACCTGTGTCGGTGAGATCGCAGGTATGATAAGCGGTGAAAACGAAAAAACTCCACTTCAAAAACGCCTTGCGAAATTAAGCGTGCTTCTCGGCAATATCACTATCGGTATATGTATCCTTATATTTGCGTTTTCGATGCTGAAAGGTATGGATATAGGCGAAATGTTTATGACTTCGGTTTCGCTTTCTGTTGCCGCAATTCCCGAGGGACTTCCTGCAATAGTTACGGTCGTTCTATCTGCAGGTGTACAGACTATGGCACGTCGCAAAGCCGTTGTCAAACGACTCCCTGCGGTGGAAACTTTGGGTTGCGCACAGGTGATATGTTCGGATAAAACCGGAACACTTACCTGTAACAAAATGACGGTTTCTTCGGTTTACGGCAACGTGAACGAACTTATAAACGCTTTCGCGCTTTGCAATAACGATTCTTCACCCACCGAACTTGCTTTAACTGCCTATGTGGATTCGGTCGAAACCGTTCGTGCAAAATATCCGCGCGTTTATGAAATACCGTTTGATTCGGTAAAAAAATTCATGCTTACTGTACATAAAAGCGAAAACGGATACGTCGTCTACCTTAAAGGTGCGCCTGATGTGATATCGCGTTATTGTCCTAACGATGAGGCGGTCATTACAGCGCATACCGCAGAAATGACATGTCAGGCGTTGCGTGTTATGTGTTTTGCAAAATGCGAAACGGCAATAATACCTAAAAATCCGTTAACGTGTAACTTCAACTTTATCGGACTGTGCGGTATTTACGATCCGCCCCGCCCCGAAGCGGCAGAGTCGGTCAAAATATGCCGTCAGGCAGGGATACGTCCTATAATGATAACGGGTGACCACCCTGATACTGCACGTGCGATAGCAATAAAAATAGGAATGATCGGTCCGCATGACGAGGTAATGACCGAAAAGGAACTATCCTCTCTAAACGACCGCGAATTTATAAAGGCTGTTGAAAAGTGCAACGTATTTGCGCGTGTAACCCCGTCGTTTAAACTAAGGGTAGTGTCTGCACTGAAATCAAAAGGATACGTTGTCGCCATGACGGGTGACGGAGTAAATGACGCACCTGCGTTGAAAAAAGCCGATATCGGCTGCGCAATGGGTATAAGCGGTACCGAGGTGGCAAAAGAGTCGGCGGATATGATACTAACCGATGATAATTTTTCGACCGTAGTTACTGCGGTTAAAGAGGGTAGGGGAATATACGAAAATATCCGACGTGCGGTTCATTTCTTGCTTTCCTGCAATATAGGCGAACTTTTTACGGTGTTCTTTTCAATAATCGTTTCGCTGCCGTCGCCCCTTTCGGCGATACAACTTTTGTGGGTTAATCTTACTACCGACTCGCTACCTGCAATAGCCTTAGGGCTTGAACGTGCGCCGGACAGCGTTATGTCACATCCTCCCGTAAAGTCCGATTCTCCGCTGTTTTCGGGGAAAAGGGTTGCACGGATAATTTTCGAGGGTATACTAATAGGCACATTAGCAATATCTGCATTTGTGTTTGGAACCAATATGCGAGGTTTTGATGTGGGCAGAACCATGAGTTTTCTTGTTCTTGGTGCATCGCAGTTGTTCCATTCTTTTAATATGAGAAGCGAAAAAAGTGTTTTGTCACATGATATTAAGAGAAATCCGTTTGTTTGGTTATCATTTTTCCTGTGCCTGATCATGCAGACTTCGGTGATTCTTATACCTTCTGCGGCAAATCTGTTTGGATTGACGTCGCTTAATGCCGTTGAATGGATGATTTCGTTCGGCCTTGCTTTATGTCCTTTTATAACATGCGAAATTTACAAATTCTTAAAAAAATAATTGATAATTGTTAAAATAGAAAGTTTAATATCCTCTTGATTATTAAGTGTTTTAAGAGGTTGTCGGGGAATGGAAAAGAAACCGTTTTATTTGAGTGCTCCTATAAAACTTGCAGAAAGCGAAATGATACGAATTCGCGGTAGACACAGCATTGTTGACGGATGTCTTGCTTTTGAGTGGACGAATAGCGGTTTTGCATTTGCGTTCAGCGGTATCGGTTTTATTATTTCGCTCGGCGAATATGTTTCGGATGCTCCTGCGTATGTAAGAATAACCGTAGACGGTGTAAGAACTCAACGTTTTGCCGTAGTCAACGGAAGCGAAAAACTTATAATCGAGGGACTGCCCGATAAACGCCACCGTGTTGAAGTTTTGAAGATCACCGAGGCGCACGGTCCGTTGAAGTTCGATACACTTACTCTCCTCGGCAATGAAGCATCGCTTCGCAAACCGCCTCTTAACAGTCCGCGAAAAATAGAGTTCATAGGCGATTCCATAACCTGCGGTTACGGCGTTTTGGGACTGTCTACCGACCCCACATATTATACATATCAGCAAGACGGCACGTATTCGTACGCATATCTTACCGCCGAAAAATTCGGCGCGGACGCAAGATATATTGCGATTTCGGGTAAAGGAATCGTATGTAACTGCAAAGGCGACCGAAGCGACATTAAAGGCGGAGAGTACTATAACCGCCTTACGCGAGAGGGCGGAGAGTGTAATGACGGTTGGATAGCAGACGTTGTTGTAATAAATTTGGGCACAAACGATGCAGGAGGCCCTGCTCCCGATGATGAGTTTGCACTTGCGGCAAAAGACCTTATTGCTAAGGTACGTGCACGTTATCCAAAGGCGCATATAATTTGGATGTACGGCCTAATGAGCAATCTCTATGCCGAAACATTGCGTAATACTATACGCGAGGTTGCAGAAACCGATAATAAGGTTCATTTTCTTTTCGTAGATACTATTTTCGGAAATGAATCCGAAACCGGCGCAAACGGACACCCGAATGTTCGCGCAAGTATCCGCGCGAGTGCACTTTTGTATAAAAAGATACGTTCGTTAACGTTGTGGCGGAACAAAGTAAGCAGTGACGAAGATGAATAAATAAATTAAAGGTTTTCCGTTTTAATTGTGCGGAAAACCTTTGTTTTTTCTGTTTTGTATTGACAAAAAGGGTTTGGTAAATTATAAATATAAGTGATAGTTTTCAAATGGAGAAATAATAATGTCTGCAAAAAAGAAAGAGATAAAACCGATTCCCATATCGTTGGCGATCGTTTTGGTATTGATCGCCTTTGTGGCAATGGGAATGTTTCTTGTATATATGTTCTCGTCGGGAAGTGATACCTCGTCGGAGTCGGATAATTCCTTAGAGCAAAGTTTCGATACCGAAAGCAGTATTGAACCGCCACCCGTTGACGTAGAGTTAAAGGGAACAATGGCTGATGCAAACGTCGGCGACGCGGTAATATTCGGTAAGTACGAGCAAAATAGTAAATATGACGGAACGGAACCGCTTGAATGGTTAGTGCTCGAAAAACAGGAGGATAAGATTCTTCTTATAAGCCGTTACTGTATAGAAACATTGTCTTATAATACCGAACGTACAGACGTTACGTGGGCAGATAGTTCGCTACGAACTTTTTTGAACGATACTTTTTTGAAAAATGCGTTTGACGAAAACGAGGCAAAGTCATTAATAACCGTGAACGACGATAAAGTTTCTATGCTTTCGGTTGCCGATGCGAAGAAATATTTCGAATATGACTCGTGGCGTGCTTGTTCAGCGACCGAATCGGCGTCTAATATGGGCGCACGAACAGAAGACGGATTTTGTTGGTGGTGGCTTATCGATAAAGGAAATATGACAAATTCCGCTTCGTACGTTCATTTTAACGGTACGGTTCAGGAAAAGGGCTTTGCTGTTGATTATAACTTAGTTGCAGTCCGCCCTGTTATTTGGGTAAGCGCCGATGCCGAAAACGAAAAAAATGATGTTGATATGTCCGAAACGGATGATAGTATTTCGGCAGGTCCCGATGTAAGCGAATAAAAATTATATATTACCGTATAAAAAACACCCGAAGCAGAGATGAAACTCCTTCGGGTGATTTTTATGTTATTTAATGTTTTATTTAACGGTGTACGTGCCCAAAACGATACGTTTAACGAGAACGTAGTCGGCAGCATCAACGTCGTTGTCTTTATCGATATCAGCGAGTTGTTTCTGCTCGTCGGTAAGGGTATAGGTTTTTAAAACCGCGCGTTTGACGAGGATATAGTCCGATGCGTCAATGTCTTCATCGTTGTCAACATTGCCGAGGGTAGGTTTTGAAGTGTTGCTCATTTCACAACCCCAATGCACAGTTGCGTCGCAAGCGTAATTCCAAAATTCAGCCCAACCGTCGGGTTGCGATTCCGCTTCACAATATATGTCGGTCAGTTCACTGCAAGATAAAAACGCATTATCCCCTATATTCGTAACAGAATCGGGTATTTCTATGCTTGTTAGGCCGGAGCAGTGGGAGAATGCATCATAGCCGATACTTGTAACAGAATCTGGTATTACTATGCTCGTTAGGCTAGAACAACTATCAAACGCAAAACCGCCTATGCTTGTAACCGAATCGGGTATTTCTACGCTTGTTAGGTTTGAGCAACCGTAAAATGCAGCATTACCAATGCTTGCAACACAGTCGGGGATTACTATGCTTGTTAAGTTTGCGCAATCTTTAAACGCTTCGTACACTATAATTTTGGCGTCTTTATGGATTTCAAATGATGTAACAGATGTATCTGAAACATCGACCAATGCCACATAAGGATTATTTTGGTTACCGAGGTATTTACCGTTGTTATATTCATTATATTGCAGTTGGTTGCAATCGAAAAATGCACTGGCACCTATATGTGTAACCGAATCAGGCATTTCTATGCTTGTCAGGTTATCGCAACTGGAAAATGCCGTATCCCCGATACTTGTAACCGAATCGGATATTACTATGCTTGTTAGGTTGAAACAACAGTCAAATGCACCGTAACCAATGCTTGTAACAGCATCGGGTATTACTATGCTTGTTAGACCGGTGCAAGAACTAAACGCATAATCGGCTATGATCTTTGTATCTTTATGAATCGTACACGACGTAACGTCTTTTGGTATAACAGCACGCGATAATATTACATAAGGATTATTACTATTGCCAAGATATTTCGCGTTGTCATATTCATTGTATTGCAATTTATCACACTCATGAAATGAATAATAACCAATACTTGTAATAGAATCGGGTATTTCTATGCTTGTTAGGCTGTCGCAATAAGCAAATGCCTTATCACCGATACTTGTAACCGAATCAGGTATTACTACGTTTGTTAGACCGAAACAAGTTTGAAATGCAGCGTAACCGATACTTGTTACAGAATTTGGTATTTCGATATTATCAAGGTTATCGCAATCGTAAAACGCACTATCGCCTATAGATGTAACCGAATCGGGGATTTCTATGTTTGTCAAGTAGCATGAGTCAAATGCATGATGACCTATCTCTTTAACGGGCAGACCGTTATATTCTTCAGGAATTACGATTTCTGTTGCGTTTTGGTCGCAGTCCGAAACGATATAATAAGTTCCGTCTTTGCTTAGGGTATATATCAAGCCTTGCGAATCGGTTAACGTTTCTTCCGCAGAAATACTAACCGTTGACAGCGGAACTAACGACAATACCATTATTGCCGTGAGTATGACAGATAAAATTCTTTTCATGACGTTTCTCCTTTTTTATTTATTGAATGCGGAAATTGCGGCACGTATGGAAAAATCGTTGTCCGAAAGAAGTTTTTCGGATTCATCGTAGGGAAGTCCGGTGATGTCGCAGGTAATGCGTATCATTCTGTCACGAAGTTTGATGTTGGACGGTTCGAGATTTACCATTAGATTTTCGTACACGTGTCCTAAATTGATCATAACGGCGGTGGAGATCATATTAAGGATCATTTTGTGGGCAGTACCAGCCTTCATACGGGTAGATCCTGTGACTACTTCGGCGCCCGTGTCGGGATGAATACCGATTGAAGCAATCTTTTCGATGGGACATCCCTCGTTACAACTAAGCGCGATCGTGAGAGAACCTGCTTTGTTTGCCGTTTCGAGTGCGCCGATGACGTAGGCAGCACCGCCGGAAACTGAAATGCCGACTATAGAGTCTTTTTCGGTTATTCCGTATGCAGAAAGGTCGCGGCAACCGTTATCATAACTATCCTCGTCGGCTTCGCCTGCGCGACTAAGCGCCGCCTCGCCGCCTGCCATAATGCCGATTACGGTATCGTAGGACACACCGTAAGTGGGCGGACATTCAGAGGCGTCCAACACGCCAAGGCGTCCCGAAGTGCCGCAACCGACGTAAAACAGTCTGCCACCCTGTTTCATACGTTCGGTAATGGCATCTACCGCCAATCCGATACGCTCAAGTTCGCTTTCAACAGCCATAGCGGCGTTGACGTTTTCATTTTGTATCACCCTCATCATATCTATGGTCGACATGCGGTCGATGTGAGTGGTGTTTTTATTTCTCATTTCGGTTTTTAACATATTTATTACCTCTTTTCGTTTACAGAGGGCATACCTGCTAAACGCAACGCGCCCCATACCATGGAATTACGGCAGATTCCTATCTCATAGCGCTTCGGTTCATCTTGCAGTAGTGAGGACAAAACAGGCAAAAGCACATCTTCAGCCGCCGTCAAACCTCCGCAAAGCACGACCTTTATGGTGTCGTCGCTTAGTTTTTTTGCTCCGCCTCTGATGAGTGCAGCGATGGCAGATAGGTTTTCTGTAATGATCTTTTTGGCTTTGGCATCTCCTGCCGCACATGCCTTGATTGCAAGCGGGGCATATTTTGCTATCTCTTTTTTGCCCTCTTTGTAGAAAAGATCAATGCATTCAAGTACCGATTCGGTTCCGCGTACATCCTTTACATATTCGTGAAGCAGAGTGTTTTCACCGCTTCCGTCCTCATATTGAAGTGCGGCAAGAATGGCGTCTCTGCCGATTGCAAAACCGCTTCCCATATCACCGAAAAGGTATCCGTAACCGCCGATGCGGTGGAGAGAACTGCCTTGCTTGGCGTAGGCAATAGAGCCTGTACCCATAATTACAGTGATGCCGTCGTTGTTATCAAGACTTGCGGCAACGGCGTTGCGCGCATCGTTGTGATTGTCCGAATAAGCAAATTCGAAACTTTGAAGAAAGGCGCGGATTTTGGGTAGGTTTTCTACGGAGGAACAGCCCGCTATCCCTGCAAAAACCGAAATACGGTCATACGGATAACCGTCGCAAACGGTTTCGATACCCTCTTTCAATGTGGCAAAGGTTTTTTCAAAACCGACATCGTTGGGGTTGGAAGCGCCAAGTATGACACGGTTCAGTATCACGCCGTTTTTATCGGCAAGTGCGAAATCGGTTTTGGTTCCTCCTCCGTCGATACCGAGATAATACTGTATGTTTGGCATAGAATGTTCTCCTGGCATAAAAGATTCTCGAAAAGTAAATTTGTTATTTTATGCCCAATTATATTGTTCTTATTATATCACGCTAAAACATAAAAAGCAAGGCATTGCGCATTTGCTCCTCGATTTTGTCGGGACAGAAAGTTTTTATTGTATAGGAAAACCCCGCCATTATGGCGGGGTTTAGTTGAGAATATGATTATTTCTTTTCGAGCATGTCTATTGCACGTAAGGTTATTTCTTCTGCTGTTTCGCTGTCGGTTGCTTCGGCGATAAGTCTGAATCTGCCTGACGCACTTGCGTAGACGTTTACTCTGCCGTCGCCGAAATCAAATCCCGCGCACCTTGCGTTTCCGCATTCCTCGCGAAGCGCGGAAATCACAGAACTCATTTTGTCGCGCTCGGTGAATATTAAGCGTGTGATTACAGTAAATGGGGGCAATTTGTCGGCAAGTTCACCTAAAGTTACACCGCTTTTTTCGGCAAGTCCTGCGGCGGTAAGAGCAAGTAAAACCCCGTCGCGGTGCAGTCTATCGCTTTGGGCAAGATGTCGAACGTCGGATTCGCTGTCACCGTAAAAAGCAACGTCGATCGAATGTCTGCGCAGTATGCGTTCTACCGAAGTGGGGGTATCGTTGGGCAGTATTATTCCGTTGCGTTTGCCCTCTATACAACAGATTGCAACTAATTGCCAATATGAAATTTCGCGTCCGTCGGGAAGATAGGCAAACGCTTTTTCGCCGTCATCGGAAAGTGAGTAGGTCGCACCGTTTTCATCTTTTTTTATACCTAATTCCTCGACACACTCGCGCAGAAATACATTTTCGCTGTTTTTCGCGATGTTGATTTTGGTAGGGAGAACAGCGTTATCTCTTAAATACTGCAAATAGCGTTTGACGAGTGCGCCGTGAGGAAGTAAATAAACGCTTCCTGCTTTTGATGCGGTTTCTGCGTTTTTGCCCGAAAGTTTGCGAAGTTCCTCGCGTGAATACGGCATACCGCCTCTCGAAAAGAGTCTTATTTCTGTTTTATCGCCATTTTTTGAGATATACGCAGTTTTGCTGTCATACTCGGAAGCGGCAAACGAGGCGATTGATGCGTTTCCGCCCGAAACAACGGTGCAACCGTTTCCTGCTTCGGAAACGCCACACGCAACTTCACAGGCTTGGGGAAGTGTCATTCCGTTTCCTTCGGCAAACGCGATAATGTTACCGCTGCCGCCTAAAAGTCTGCCCAATCTAACAAAATATCCTTCGTCGCTCTCATCTGCGATGACTGCATCATCGTCGAACGTTAAGCATTGTTTGGGTTTGGGGAAGGTGTCCACAAACGAATCTCCAACGCAGGTCAACCCTGAACCGACTATACTTCCGGGCGCAAGTGAAGTGCCGTCGCGAAGTTCTGCACCCGGACCTATAACGCATCCGGGAGGAATAATGCAATCGTTGCCGATGACCGCACCTTCGCCGATGATACTTCCGCGAAGTGCGCTGTTTCCGACAGTACAGTTGTTCATTATAACGCAGTATTCTATCCTTGCCGCAGGATGGAGCGAAACATGGTTGCCGATACAGTTATCGGCGTTAGACATCCACATGTTGCATCGGTGATATTCACCGAACGAACCGATGTCGAACCAATGTCCGTACGGCTCGATACCTGCTATTTTAATACCTGCGCGTAGTAAAGCAGGAAACAAATCGCGTCCGAAATCGTAGGGCGTGTTGTCGGGTATCATCGAAAGTGCTCTTGGACCTATAAAATATATACCTGTGTTTATGAGGTCGGAAAGAGTGTCGCGTACCGACGGTTTTTCGCAAAATCCGATCACTCTGCCTTTTTGTACGCATACCGAGCCGTATTCGCCCGAGTCTTTCGTGCGGCAAAGTACCATCGCGGCGTCGCAACCGCTTTTTAGAAATTCCTCTTTTGCCTTTTTTAGATCAAAATCACAAATTGCATCACCCGATAGTATAAGAAGACAATCGTCGATTTGTCCTTTAAGTTGTGCGACTGCACCGGCGCTGCCAAGCGGTTTTTCCTCGCGGAAGTATTCGACACTTCCCGAATAATCGCCCAATCGCTCTATCTTTTCGGGTAGATACATCGTCGTAACGGCGGTTTTGCGGAAACCGCATTTTTTAAGCAATGATAAGTTGCGTTCAAACGCAGAAATACCGTCAATGGGAAGCATGGGTTTGGGAATACTGTCAGTGAGCGGAGATAACCGTTTGCCGAACCCACCTGCAAGAATGACAGAATCGAATTTGTCTTTTTTTTGATGGCTCATAAATAACACCCGTCCTTATATTTCTGGAAAATATTATTTACAATCGCATGAAAAATATACCTTTCCAAGTTGACAAAGCGGAATAAATTGGGTATTATATTGTTGTTATGGATAATAAGTTGATTGATACGTTGAAAATAACAAAAATCCGCACAAATGCGGATATAAATAACGGTGTGTGCGTCGCCGTCGGTATGTTTGACGGGGTTCATCTCGGGCATCGTTCTATGCTTGATGCACTTGTCAGAGAAGCAAAACGTTTGGGACTTCCGTCGGCAGTATTTACGTTTAATACCGAGGATAACCCCAAAAACGATTCTAAATTGCTTACTTTGCACGATACAAAGATAGAATTACTTGCCGACTTGGGAATAGATGTGGTATTTTCGGTCGATTTCAGCGATATCAAAACGGTTTCCGCTATTGATTTCACGGAAAATATGCTGTATACCGCAATCGGTGCAAAAGGTATTGTGTGCGGATATGATTTCCGTTTCGGTAGGGATAGAATGGGTGACGCCGAACTTATAAAAACTTTGCTAACACCCAAAGGCGTATCTGTAATAACGCATAACGCGGTTGTAAAAAATGAAGTTCCGATAAGTTCGACCGCCATACGTACATTTATCGCAAACGGCGAAATTGTGTCTGCCAACAGTCTGCTTGGACGTGCTTTCTCGTTCAAAGGCGAAGTTGTGCACGGCAAAAAACTCGGTCGTGTACTTGGATTTCCGACGATAAACCAAACGTATCCCGACGAATTGGTTGTTCCGCGTTTCGGAGTTTATGCCGTCAGATGCAATATAAACGGAAAATCTTATGGCGGGGTTGCCAATATCGGGGTAAAGCCTACGGTGGGTAATAACAATACGCCTGTATGTGAAACCTATCTTTTCGATTTTTCGGGCGATTGCTACGGTTGCGTTGTCGAAACCGAATTTTTAGGATTTATCAGGGCGGAAAAACGTTTTATGTCTTTAGATGAACTTAAAGAACAAATAGGACGCGACAAGATTTCTGCTATGGAGATACTTTCGAAAGGAGTATAGATTAATGAAATATATGCGCAAATTTGCGCTTTTGCTTGTATTAATAACGCTTTTTGTTTCGGCTGTGCCTTTGTTTTCGATAGCAGAGGAAACGCCGGAAACATCGCAACAAATCGAACTTACTCCGAACATAACGACCGGTAATGCAGCGATAGCGTATTGTATTGATGATGACCAGTTTTTGTATTCCGACCGTATTGACGAAAAGGTTGCGCCTGCCGTTGCGACAAAATTAGTTGCCTGTATGGTGGCGAGTGATATATTAAAAGAAAACGGACTTAATTCTGCCGATACTCAAATAACCGTCACAAAAACCGCTATCGACAACTCGGGTGATATTGCCGATGTCAGAGTGCCTATGATGGGCTTGAAGGCGGGGAATACTTATTCTGCAAAAGACCTACTTGCCACGACGCTTGTGGCATGTGCAAACGATTCGGTAGCATCTATCGCTTGTGATTTTGGCGAGAAATATCTCGGCGGCGGTATAAATGAGTTCGTCGACCGAATGAACAAAAAGGTTCAAGACCTCGGATTAACGCAAACTAATTTTGTGAATCCTACGGGACTTGATTCTCCTAATCAGTATACGACCCCGCGTGAAGTTGCTCTTATTGCAAGTGCGTTTTATCAGTATGATGAACTTGTCAAACTTTGTAATGTTGAATCCTACTTTTTCAACGGCAGTTCAACTGTAAGAAACAAGAATTATCTCAAAAGCAACTATTATGTTGACGGATTTTTAAATAAAGACGCAATCGGTCTTATAGCGGGTCAACTTGACAGAAACGGCAATTATTGCCTTATCACAGCGAGTCAAAAAGAGGGAAGAACGTATATATTCGTCGTAATGTGTGCGCCGGGCATGATAGTTGAGCGTATTGACGATAAAACGCATTATTCGTTCGGCGACGGCAACGCTTACGTGGACATGAACAAACTCATCAAATGGACACGCGAATCGTTTAAATTGCTTACCGTTGCAACCGCCGATAAGATAGTCGGCGAACTCCGCGTAAATGCAGGTAATGCATCTCACGTAATGGTCGTTCCCTGTGAAAAGGTAGAAAAGTTGGTGCTCGATGTAGAAGGGTACAGTGTCGAGACTCAATTAGTTTATGATGAAAGTATCGTTTATAAAAAAGCGTTTAATGACAGCGAATACGATACAATAGACGCTCCGGTAACGGCAGGTCAAAAAGTCGGTAAAATTATTTTCAGTTATAACGGTGTCGAACTGGCAACTGTCGACGCAGTAGCAAAGGACGGTATATCCGCCGACGGCTTAAAAGCAACGCTTGAAAAAATAAAGAACTTTTTGTTTGGCAAAACGGTAAAGACGATATTGTATATTATCTTGGGCATTGTTGTGATATGGATATTGTATTCCATAGTAATGGCGGTGTTACGTGTCTTTAATATCAATGGCGGAAATAAAGGCGGAAAAGGAAAAACCAAAAAAACCACCAAAAAGTCAAAAACCAAAAAAGTCGACCCTAACACAAATACACGCGAAGTTCTGTAATTGTGAACAAATTATTAAATTTTGATGTGAGTATTGCAATTAACGGTCGTCTGTGGTAATATTTAGTTTAGCGCCGTATGGCAAACAGTTATTGAAAGGAAATTAATAATCATGACTCTCCAATACATTATAGGCGGTATCCTTCTTGTACTCGCCGTTGCTCTTATAACTCTTATCGGTCTTCAGCAGGGCCGTCGCCGCGGACTTGGCAATTCTATTGCAGGTCAGGGCGCGTCCGAATCTTATCTTGCAAAGAATAAGATCGGCGGTAAGGATAAGCAATATCAAAAGATAACCCTTATTGTGGCTATCGTATTCGTTGTTCTTGTTCTTGCGCTTTACATCGTTGGTTCTATCGACACAGACTCTACCGATACTTCTTCTACCGTAGATACTTCTTCTACCGTGGATATTACTTCTGATGTTGCAGACACTTCTTCTACAACCGAATCTTCTGAGGTTGAATCCTCCGAAGTGGAATCTTCTGAAGTAGAATCTTCTGAAGTTGAATCCTCCGAAGTAGAATCTTCTGAAGTAGAATCTTCCGACGCTGAATAATCAAAATTTGCGTTAATAAAAGCCGTCGCAAAGCGACGGCTTTACTATTTTGTAAAAAAATCCGTATTTCGTTGACAAAGAAAACATTCGGGTGTATTATATACATAATTAATAACACGGAAGTTAATTTATGGATAGAAAAAACAAATCTCTTATAAAAGAATTGTTGCGTTACCTTGTTGCAGGAGGAAGCGCGTTTGTTTTCGACCTCATTACCAAAACGCTGTTCCATTCTTTGATATTGCCTGAAGAAATGGGAGAGTTTGCTGTTTTTGGGTTTGTAAACGAGGTAAGAGTTATCATTGCAACCGCAATGGGTTTTCTGGTTGGTTTAATAGTAAACTATGTTATTTCTATCTTTTTTGTATTCACAAGCGAAACCCAAAAAGAGCGCGGCAAAGGCATCAAACCGTTTTTGATATATCTTGCTGTTTCTATTGTAGGGCTGCTTGTAAATATGGGTATCACACAACTCGGTTGCAACGTTCTTGATGTAAGCAAAGAAGATACTTTGATGTTTATGTTCGTAAGTTGCGTAGCGGCAGGTGTGGCATTGATTTGGAATTATATTGGAAGAAAGATTTTCGTATATAAAGGCGAGTAATTTAAGGTATATTATCAGGAGGAAATTATGAGTTCAAAGACATTTACAAAAGAGTCCACAAAGGTTTTGGTGCTTGGTGCAATACTTACCGCGCTTGTAATTGTGCTTCAAATATTGGGCAGTTTCATTCGTTTCGGTATGTTTTCTATATCGCTTGTATTGGTTCCTATTGTTATAGGTGCATCAAAATGCGGCGTTAAGGTCGGAACATGGCTTGGTTTTGTGTTCGGCATGGCGGTTTTGCTTAGCGGAGACGCGGCGGCGTTTCTTGCGGTAAATGTAGCAGGTACTATTATTACGGTGCTGTTAAAAGGTATCGCCTGCGGTCTTGCGGCAGGTTTGACTTACAAACTTTTGGAGAAAAAGAATATTTACGTTGCGGTAATAGCGGCGGCTGTGGTTTGTCCCGTTGTAAATACAGGCGTGTTTTTGCTTGGATCTGTTGTGTTCTTTATGGAAACGATAGGCGAATGGGGCGCGGCATTAGGTTTTGAATCCGCGGTAGAGTATATGTTCCTCGGTTTGGTAGGTGGCAACTTCTTCTTTGAACTTGGATCGAATATTATACTTTCTCCCGTAGTAGTAAGATTGCTTAATTTCAAAAAATAACGGTAGACGTATAAAAAACGCTGAGGTTTTTAGACCTCAGCGTTTTTACTTTAGTTTATCTTTTTAAATACAATCGCGCAACGGTTGGGCAGGTATACGAAAAATCCGATTCTGCCGTCTTTTGTCCTTTCGGCTTTGTATATATAGGTTTTGTCGGTTCTTTCGAAACCTCCGAAATCGGCATCGTCGGTAGAAAGAATAATTTGGTAAAAACCTTCTTCCTCGACAGGCACAAAATAGTTTTCAAACGATTTATCGGGGTTGAAGTTAAAGGCAAAAACGATTTTCTTCTTGGTGTAGATAATAACCTTGTCGCCTTGGTCTATCCATTGGCTTTGGGGCGTTTTGTTCATGATGCGTTCGCTTTTTAGGGTGGTTATCATCGCTTTGTCAAAATTGCGCAGGTATTCGTATTTAAGTGCCTTGTTGTCGGCAAGACTCCATTGACGTCTGCAGTAATGATAACTCCAATTATTGCCCTCGCGCGGAAAATCTATCCATTCGGGGTGGCCGAACTCGTTGCCCATGAAGTTCAGATAACCTTCACCCGCTGTCGAAGCGGTAATAAGGCGAATCATCTTGTGAAGCGCAATGCCTCTGTCGATTATCGGACTTTGGCTGTCTTTGCTCATTTTCCAATACATCTCGGCATCGCAAAGGCGGAAGATGATTGTTTTGTCGCCTACAAGCGCTTGGTCGTGAGATTCGGAATAGGAAATAGCCTTTTCTTTTTTGCGACGGCTTGTAAGTTCGTACCAGAGTTTGAACATGTCCCAATCGTCGTCTTTGTATTCTTTAATGAGTTTTATCCACATGTCGGGAATACCCATAGAAAGACGGAAATCAAATCCTATACCGCCGTCTTTAATAGGCAGACACATTCCCGGCATACCCGACATATCTTCCGCAACAGTAATTGCATTGGGGTTGATCTCGTGTATAAGTTCGTTTGCAAGTTGAAGATATGTTACGGCTTCGGTGTCGGTGTTTTCCGAGAAGTACATTTCGTAATTGGAGAATGCGCTTCCCAAACCGTGATCGTTATATAACATCGAGGTCACGCCGTCGAAACGGAACCCGTCGAAATGAAATATCTTCATCCAATATTTCAAGTTGGACAGCAGAAAATGCAAAACCTCGTTTTTGTTGTAGTTAAACAATTTTGTGTCCCACGCGGTGTGGTATCCGCGCGCACCCTCATGGAAATACTGATAAGGAGTGCCGTCGAAGTAGTTTAATCCCTCACCGCTGTTTTTTACGGCATGTGAATGAATAACGTCAAGTAAAACGGCGATGCCTTTTTTGTGCGCAGTGTTAATAAGTTCTTTTAAATCCTTAGCCGTTCCGTAACGTGAACTGACCGCAAAGAAATTCGACACCTGATACCCAAACGAGCCGTAATACGGGTGCTCCATAATTGCCATTATCTGAATAGTGTTGTACCCGAGCGATTTTATTCGCGGAAGCACGTTTTTTGTGAACTCGCGAAAAGTGCCGACTCTGCCTTCCTCTTGCGCCATTCCTATATGACATTCATAAATAAACGGAGTACGTGCAGGTTTGAAATTGCTGTCGGTCCATTCAAATCCGTCATAAAGGATGTCGTCAACCTCGGCGCACCATTCAAAAGTTTTTTCGTCTTGCACGACGCGCGTGGCGTAGGCGGGTACACGGCGCATAAATTCGCAGTTGCGTATGACTATTGCTTGTATCTTCTGCCCGACTTTTAAGGTGTCTTTTCCGTCAAGATATATCTCGAAAACACCGTTTTCAATGCGGTTCATCGGGTAGGCATATACGTCCCAATTTGCGAAATCGCCTGTGAAATACATTTTGTCCGCACCTGGCGCCCATTCGCGGTATACCCAACCGTTTTCTGTGGGGTGTATACCGAAATATTCATATCCGTTAGCGAATTCAGAAATATTGCTGTCGGGCGCAATAAGTTCACCGCGTTTGCTTATATATGAATCCATTCGGTATTCAAGCGCATCGCTGTACGGTGCAAGATAAGGATCGATCTTCAAAATATTAAGTTTCATTTCGAACCTCCCGACGGCGTAATCTGTTGTTGATATTCATTATAAAGCATTTTTTTCTATTAATCAAGAGGGGTTTACAAATCACTTATTTGGTGTTACAATGTGATAAATATTATATTAAGAGTTGGATTTATGATACATATTGTACTTTACGAACCCGAAATACCGCAAAACACAGGAAATATTTCACGTACCTGTGCAGTTACGGGCTGTCATCTTCATCTTATAGAACCGCTTGGATTTGAACTTTCGGAACGCTCTATCCGCCGCGCAGGACTTGATTATTGGCAGTACCTTACCGTGAATACCTATAAGAATTGGGACGATTTTATATCCAAGAACGACGGAGAATTCTATTATTGCTCCACAAAAGGTCAAAATTGCCATTCGGAAGTCAGTTATCCCGCTGATAAGGACATATATTTCATTTTCGGTAAGGAAAGTCACGGCTTGCCCGAACCGTTGTTAAAAGAAAACTACGACCGCTGTATCCGTATCCCGATGCGCGGGTTTGTGCGCTCTTTAAATCTTTCGAACTCTGTAGCAGTTGTCGTTTATGAGGCGTTGCGCCAGTTGGGATATCCCGACCTGACTGATGTCGGACACTTAACAGGCAGGGAAGATTGATTCTAAATATAAAAAGTAAAAAATGCTTTCGATAAAACGGAAGCATTTTTTGTTGTATTAACTTCAAGAACGCAAAATTGAGTTTTTTGAAATTTCCTATTGACAAACCCTGATGCCATTGTTATAATACAGTTGACACAGATAATACAGATAATACAGATAATACAGATTCGGAAGGAGGAAAAGCAATGCCAAAAGGATTCACGGGAAAAAGAGATGTGTATCTCGAGATTGCCGAAAGGTATGAAAAGTATATTAAACTCGGCGTACTGCGTGATGGCGATAAATTGCCCTCGGTGCGTACTGCGGCAGGGGAGTTAGGCGTTAATCCCAATACGGTTCAAAAGGCGTATGCACACCTTGAATCAATGGGGTTGATATGCACTCTGCCGAAGAAGGGCGTTTTCGTCACTTCGCAAAAAGACGATCTACAGGAAAAACGGACCGATATCCTAAAAACATTGAACGAATATAAAGAACAGGGTGTTTCATACTCTGAAATGAAAGAACTTTTAAAGGAGGTTTACGGGAATGATTGAAGTAAAGGGGCTAACACATTCTTTCGGTGCGAAACTTGTATTGAATAATATAAATCTCACCGTACCCGACGGTACGGTGTTAGGTATAGTCGGCATCAACGGCGCAGGTAAATCTACTCTCCTTCGTTTGCTTTCGGGTGTTTACGAAACGAAAGATACTGTTTTATATGACGGTTCAAGTCCTATGAACGAAAACACGCGTCAGAATATCTTTTTCCTGCCCGACGACCCTTATTATACGGCGTCCTCTACGCCGAATAAGTTGTTTGAGTTTTATTCTTCGTTTTATCCGAGTATCGACAAAGAAGAATTTTATGCGCTTATTTCGAAATACAAAATAGACCCGAAGCAGAATATGCGTAATTTCTCCAAAGGTATGCGCCGTCAAGTGTTTATCGCACTTGCTCTTTCGATAAAGCCTAAATATATATTGCTTGACGAGGCGTTTGACGGCTTGGATCCGCTATCAAGAAAGATATTTAAAGACGCGATAATCTCGCTCGTCGAGGAGAATAATTCTACCGTACTTATTTCAAGCCACTCCCTGCGCGAACTTGAGGATTTTTGCGACAGATTTATCCTTATCGACAACAATATCATAAAAAGTCAAGGCGATATCGCCGAACACGTCGCAAGACTTTGTAAGTTTGAACTCGCCTTTATAAATGAAGTTGATAAAACTGCGTTTGATCATCTGCCGATCGTTTCGCTTGTTATTAAAGGACGATTTGTAACTGTCGTTCTTGAGGGCGAAAGTGATGATATGAAGGCAAAACTAAACGCGCTTTCACCTGCGGTTATGGACGAAATGCCGCTTGATTTCGAGGAAGTATTTATCCACGACGTGGAATCGGGAAGGGGTGACTTGTAATGAAAAACAATAAATCGTATTTTTTGTATCAGTTAAAATCTAATTCCCGCCCGTTAATAGTAATAACCGTTTGTGCGCTTATTTTGGGTTTTTATATCTGCATTGACAATATGGACCGCACATATTCTCAATACTATAACGACGAAGCAGAGTGTTATGTTAATGTCACGAAGGAATATCCCAACGGTTATTATTATGACCACGATTTGCAAATGTTGGTAGAGTGCAAAACTCCGCTAAGAAAGATAGAATACCGCGATTTGATGCTTGTTTATCCTATAGTTGTTCTTATCGGTATGTGCTATATCGTTCCTGTTTGGCTGTTTTCGTTTATGAAAAAACGGCGGAATCTCGATTGTTGTTATTCGCTACCGATTAGCCGTCGGGCATTGGGTATGACAAATTATCTTGTGGGCTTGATTCTTGTTTTCGTGCCGTTTATTTTGTCCTATATCCAAAATCTTATTATATATGCATCGTATTCATTCGAAATGTTTACCCGTCTTGATTTCTTATCGTTGATGACCCATTTCCTTATATGTATTTTGATGGGTTTGATACTTTACACTTTGTTTGTCTTTGTCTTTAACGAGGCAAATTCGGTGCTTGACGGAGTCATTTTCATTGGTGCATTTACTCTTGTTGCATTTTTACTTTTATTTGAGTTTTACGGCATTGTCGAAAGTTTTGTTAAACCCCAACACACACTTCTCCAAAACACTCTTTATGAAGAAAACGCAATACCTTGGGCGTATTTCGGCTCACTTCTTTCGGAATATGAAGAGGCAATTGAACGTTCGATGAGCAACGCGATCGTCGAAGCATGGGCGGATCCCGAAACTGTCTTTTGGTTTATTTTCTGGACTGTTGTAGGTATTCTTTCGGCTATCGGATTCTTCTTGCGGTTTGATAAAATAAAAGCCGAAAAGACCGAAGATATATCCGATTCGATTTTCGGATACCGTACTCTTATTCCTCTTTTGAGTATTCTCGGCGTAATCGTCATGTGCTATTTCGGAGATAGATATAGATATAGCGGTGATCCGATTTCGGCAATATTTATTACATTTGCCGCAGTTATCGGTTATACTATTTACCGTCGCGGAGTGAAGTATAAAAAGAGCGATTATGCAGTTATCGGTATACTGCTGTTCTTTACCTTGATTGCCGCAGTCAGATAATATTGACACAACAAAAGGGTTGTTGCAAAATGTTTTGCAACAACCCTTTTTATCAGTTCAATATCCAAATACCTAAATTCAAATAACCTGCGAAAGCAACCCAGATAAGATAAGGAATAAGTAAATATCCTGCAGTTGCGTCTATTTTTTCGAATCTTTGTTTCGTTGCAAGAATAAACAGCCAAAGCGCAACAAGCCAAACGAACGCAAATAGGTATTCTTGAAGGTTGAAAAATATTATCGACCACAGGAAGTTAAACAGAAGTTGTATTGCGTAAACGCCGAGCGCCTCTCTGCGCTTTTCGTAGGTCGTAACCGAAGTCCAAACTCTGTATGAAGCAATCCCCATAATCACGTAAAGTATAGTCCAAACTACCGGAAATAACCATGCCCGTGGCGTGAGAAAGGGTTTTCGTAAGTTTGCAAAGGTTTCAGTACCCTCTGCGGTGATAAGTCCTGCTAAAATTCCCACACCAAGCGGAACAGCAACCGCAATCAATAACTTTTTCCATTGTATTTTCATATAATTCACCTCGAAAAACTATATGAAAATGTATTCTTAATTATACAAAAAAGCAGTTGCGTTTAGCAACTGCTTTTTATAAACTCTATATTATTCGGCTTCTAATTCCGAAAGTAAGTAAGGAATAGCGGTTTCGAATTTTACGCCGTATTTGTGATCATCGTCGCCGACGGTGTTTTCGATACAGCGTAAGGTGTAATTAGCCGCAACCTTTGCCGCGTTATATTCGCTTTTTCCGCGAAGCAACGCGCCCGAGAACGCACTTGCGAATACGTCGCCCGTGCCGTGACTGCCGACGGGGAGTCTGCGGTGAGAGTAATATTCTACCTTGTCGCCGGTTTTAACAACTACGCCTGTGGTAGATTCGTTGTAACTGATACCGGTAAGTACAACGTTCTTCATACCTGCATTTTCAAGCGCAGCAAGTACATCTTTAACGTATGCTTCGTCATATTTTTCTTTGTATTCCATGCCTGTCATGAAACAAGCCTCGGTTATGTTGGGCACAACGATATCAGCATCTGCGCAAAGTTTTGCCATTGCCAAAGCATATACTTCGTCAAAACCGTAATAAAGATTTCCGTCGTCCGCCATCGCAGGGTCAACTATCTTAATACAGTTGGGTCTGGAAAGTCCGTTGAATATATCCCTTACCATGTCAATCTGGCGAACACTTCCGAGATAACCCGTGTAAATAGCATCGAAATCAATGCCTTCCTTTTTCCAATGCGCCGCAATAGAGGGGATATCATCGGTAAGGTCGCGGAAGGTGAATCCTGTAAAACCGCCTGTGTGTGTAGAAAGTACAGCGGAGGGGATAATAACCGTTTCAACACCGCACGCGGAAAGTATGGGAAGCGCAACGGTAAGTGAGCATTGTCCGAAACAGGAAATATCCTGAAGGGTTAAAATTCTTTTGTAGTCTTTTATTTAAAAAGTTCTGTAGATAAATATCTGTCGCCGGTATCGGGAAGCAGAACAACAATGTTTTTGTCTTTACTTTCCGCTCTTTTTGCAATTTGAATAGCCGCGGATAACGCAGCGCCCGATGAGATGCCGCAAAGCAGACCTTCTTTTTTAGCCAAAATACGACCTGCTTCAAACGCTTCTTCTTCGGTTATTTGAATAACCTCGTCAATGATATCGACATCTAACACTTCGGGAATAAACCCTGCGCCAATGCCTTGCAAACCGTGTGCACCCGATTTGCCGCCAGAAAGAACAGGAGAGTTTTTAGGCTCAACCGCAACTATCTTTATGTTTTTGTTTTTTTCTTTTAAATATCTTCCGACACCCGTTATCGTACCGCCCGTACCTACACCCGCGACAAAAATATCAATTTCGCCGTCGGTGTCACGGTATATTTCGGGACCTGTTGTGTTGTAATGCGCCATTGCATTTGCTTTGTTGGCAAATTGGTCGGGAATAAAACTTCCTTCGATTTCGGCATTAAGACGTTTCGCTTCGTCAATAGCGCCGGACATGCCCAATTTACCGTCTGTGAGTACCAACTCCGCGCCCAACGCCCTCATCAAGGTTCTGCGTTCTTCGGACATGGTGTCGGGCATAACGATTATCACGCGGTATCCTTTCGGAACTGCAACCGCGGCAAGTCCGATACCCGTATTACCGCTCGTCGGTTCGATTATTGTCGCGCCCTTTTTGATCAGCCCTCTTTTTTCGGCATCGTCGATCATCGCTTTTGCAACTCTGTCCTTCGCCGAACCTGCAGGGTTTAACCCTTCGGGTTTTGCTATGAGCGTTGCCTCAAGCGAATATTCATTTTGTAGGTTCGTAAGTTCTATCATCGGAGTGTTGCCGACAAGTTCTCCTACGTTTTTATAAATGTTTTTCATCTTAGTACCTATAAATGCGAAACGCCCGATACCGAGCGTTTTTGCATTTTATTATAACAAATGTATATTGTTCTGTTTACAAAGTTCGATGTCCTTGTCTTCCCAACGCGACGACTGAACTTCACCTATGTGCGCTTTGCGTAGGAAAAACATACACATTCTCGACTGACCTATACCGCCGCCCATAGTAAGCGGGAGTCTGTTTTCAAGAAGCGCCTTGTGGAAGGGAAGACTTGAACGGTCCTCACAACCCGAAATCTTAAGTTGGTTCTTTAATGCTTCTGCATCGACACGGATACCCATAGACGACAGTTCAAGCGCGATATCAAGTACGGGATAATAAACGATAATGTCGCCGTTTAACGACCAATCATCGTAGTCGGGCGCACGTCCGTCGTGCTTGTTGCCCGATTTAAGTTTACCGCCTATCTGCATAAGGAATACTGCGCCGTGCTTTTTAACAGCCGCATATTCGCGCTGTTTCGGAGTAAGGTCGGGATATTCGTCCTCAAGTTCCTGCGCGGTGATAAAGGTTATCTTTTCGGGTAGGAATTTGCCGACAAAATCGTAATCTTCCGCAATATAGGTTTCGGTATGACGTAGAGAAGCATATATCTGCTTTACCGCACGTTTAAGTGTGTCAACACAACGCTGGTCGGCGGTGATTACTTTTTCCCAGTCCCACTGGTCAACGAAAACCGAGTGAATGTTGTCGGTGTCCTCGTCACGTCTGATAGCGTTCATGTCGGTATAAAGACCTTCACCGGGTTGGAAACCGTATTGAGCAAGAGCCATTCTCTTCCATTTTGCAAGTGATTGCACGATTTCATTATTGCCCGACATTCCGCGAATGTCAAAAGAAACAGGGCGTTCTACACCGTTGAGGTTGTCGTTAAGACCGCTTTCGGCATCGACAAATAAAGGTGCGGAAACACGTGTGAGGTTTAATTGTATTGCAAGGTCACGTTCGAAAAAGTCCTTTACTTTTTTAATAGCGACCTCGGTTTGACGTATATTAAGTACGGGTGAGTACCCCGAAGGAATTGTAACAGCCATTTATTTATCCTTCTCTTTGCTGATTTATTTTTTGCCTGTGAGCAACAATCTTCCGATAGAAAAACATTCCGATAAGTGTCAAAATGCCCGTCACGGCGAAAATGATTATTGTCACAAGGAAATTTTGTTTTGTAGCCTGGTCACCTGCTATGGCAGAAGTGACGACCGAAGGTATTCTTGCCAACGTTTGAATCCAAACGAAATCCCAAACACTTATTTTCGTAAGTCCGAAAAAGAAAATGAGCGGGTCTTTTGGAGTTCCGGGAATAAGATAAAGCCAAAAAACGGTTCTTTTTAACTTTTTTTCGTTATTAATAAATCTTAATTCGTTGATTTTATCGGTTGAAACAAACAATTCAACCGCTTTAATACCGAATTTCTTAACGAAAAGCATTATAAGACACGCCGCAAGAGCGCCGCCTAAAAGGCATAACACCGTACCACCGAACCAACCGAAGCAAAGTCCCATGCCGACTTCGACGACTTCACCCGGAATGGGTGAAATTATTACTTGAAGCACTTGGATGCCGAACGCAACTATCCAACCCCATTTACCGTAACTTTCGATAAGTTCTTTGAAGTTTTGGGCGGTATTCATAACACCTCCGCCCTCGTCTATAGAAAACCGTATAATATCCGTCAGGTAAAAACCAAGCCATAAAAACAGAGCGATGAAAATAACAATTGAAACGATCGCTATGATTCGTTTTCGCGTCAAAGTTTTTTGTTGATCGGCTTTAGATTTCGGTTTATTCAAACGGTCGAATTCAGTTGTTTCGTTTTTTTTCTTCATCCGTTCCTCTGATAACCATGCTGATTCAATGATTATTATAAGATTATACTATTCCTGCTCGATATTGTCAATAAAAAGCGCACAAAATAACGTTAGTTTATCAAAACCTAACGCTGATTTTGCAGTTTTTTAGCCAAAATCGTTCTCGTTGCGCTATCGGGTAAGCCTGTCGGTTCAAGCCCGTGCATACTTTGCCAATGCGCCAATGCGCGTCTGCTTCTAAGGCCGAACATCGGACCGTTGCCTACGTTGATTCCGTTTAGGCGCATTAACTCTTTTAATTCGGATACACTTATGTTGCGTTCATGATCGAATTCGGTTTTAAATACCGATATTGATTCCGCTGTACTTGCAGATTCCGCAGAGGGCAGACAACCGTTGATAACCGCTGCATAAATGTAGTTTACCAATAACCACGTACTTTCATTTACCGTGCCCGTTTCGGTAAGCCCGAAAAGACGTTGAAGTGACGAAACGCTGTTTCTTGTTGCCGTGCCGTACAGTCCGTCAACGGTAAGTTGTCCCACATAGGGTATGGCGGTGTATATTCTGTTTATACGTTCTTGAATATAACTTACGTTTTCGCCCGAACTTCCAACAGAAAGCGCTGTTTGAGGAAACGCTCTCGCGCCCTCGCTTTCACCTGTTGAAAATATACAGTTGGCTTGAACCACCGAGTATATTTGATTAATCTTAGTCCAAAGTGCCTCGTCGACCGTGCCGTTTTGCGGATATCCGAAAATAGATGCGAAAAGGTTCACCGCCGCTTGTGTTGCACTTCCGTAAATGCCGTCTTCATCAAGTTCGGGTATAATAAGAAAGACATTGTTGATAATATTTAAAACTTCCTGTATATATCTCGGGTATTCGCCACTGGCGCCCGGCGATAATACATATCCGGGGTGGGGTATGGGAGTAATTCCCGTTTGAGGTTGGTCTACGTTATCTAAAGTACCGTTATATACTTCGACAAGCCTGTTCCAAACCGTTTCGTCAACCTCGCCCGACGGCACAAGTCCGTATGCGTTTTGGAACGATATCACCGCACGTCTTGTGTCCGCGCCGTATATGCCGTCAAGTTCGGGACTTTCGACAGTCGGGTTGAATCGGTTTATTCTTTGCAGATAAAACTGAATTTCCTGCACTTCTGAACCTCTTGAATTCAACCGTATGGGCGTTCCGGGGTATAACTGCTGGTTGTAGGCAGCGCGTTGCCCCTCGCTCGTGATCTCTGCAAGTCTTTTTACCGATGCATATATTTGCGAAATTCTGTACCACGTCGCTTTATCCACAACACCGCTTATGGGAAGAATAAAAAGCCTTTGGAATTCGCGCACCGTATTCACGGTAGATTCGTCATATACTCCGTTTACTTCAATAAGCGGAACCTGCGGGAAATTAATCGCGATGCGGTTCAATTGCTCCTGTATGATTCTTACGTCATCTCCGCTGTCGCCGGTTGATAACGGTGTACCGGGATATGATTCCTCGTTTGTGCGTATATCGTTGGTTTCGGTAACAATAACGTCGCCGTAATAAAATCCGAGTATATCCTCGCTGCTTTGTCCCGATTCTGCCAATGCGACTGTACCCCATTGAGAAAGCCCCGCACAGGTGGTTGTTGTTCCGTTGCAGTAAGATGCAAAAAGCGGAGCAATACTGTTGGGACGCACTAAATATCTGTTGAATATTTCGTCAACGATAACGCTCATCTCATCAAAAATATTTCTGCCGTAAACAAATGCTTGATCGAATCCCGTAGAGTTTGTAATATCAAAATTATATCCTTGGCTTCGGTACCATTCTGTGTAGATTCGGTTCAGCGAAAGCGAAATTTGGGCAATAATATTCGCTTCAAGCGATTCACGCGGCCAGGTCGGATAGACCTCGCTGCTTGCTACATTTTTTATGTAGTCGATAAACGAAAGCGTTACGTTGGGTGCGCTCTCGTCGGGAGCACCAAGATGAACCGTTATCGTTTCGGGAATATATACTCCCGTTCCTATGTTTACTGTCGGAATAGCATTGTCGCCGTTGTTGGGCAAATTTGGAATCGGCGGAGATTGTTGTCCCGATGCGCTCGGCGAAGCGCGGAGAATGTGTTCGGGTATCCGTATGATAATAATTTCTGCCGATTCGGGCGAAGTTACCCCTTCGGGAAGCGGAATCAGGTCGATAGGAAGTTGCGTCGTTGCGCCCTCAAACATCTGCACACCGTCTATTTCTATGCGATAATTCCCCTCGGCGCGTATAGAAACGTTGTATAGTGAATACGGTCTTTCGGTATCCTCTCCGCTGTTAAGCGATATGCTTCTTGGCGGTGTTTCAAGCGTTGCGGTACGGCTTAAACCGCTGTTTGCTGCAGTAAGGAACTCGTAAAATACGGTTTCGCCGCTTTCGTTTTTGACTGTAATAGAACCGTTGTTTATTGGGAGCGCGCCCGAAGCGGTACGTAAAACAAAAACAATATTGCCTGTCGGCATCTGCATCACCCTTAATTTAATTCTATTATATTATATGCAGACATAATAAAACAGCGTACGGTTTTTAAAATAAAACCGTACGCTGTCAGTTTACAAATATTCTTTTATAATTTTCCATTCGGAAACAAGACGGTCGACCGAAAAAGCAGCATTTGCAGGACTTGTTGACGGAAGATATATCGACGGGATTCCAATGTTCGGACGAATCTTCTTTTCATAAAGTTCGTGCGCTTTTTTGCCGTTGGTGAAAATGGCTTTTATGTCGGCATTTTCAAGAATAGGAGTTATATCGTTTACCGCTTCATCGGTGATAGTGCTGTCTGCACTTCCGCTGATTACGCACGAACCGATAACATCCCAAACGGCGATATTGTTTGACAAAAGCATGTTTTTCTTTTCGGGTATGTCTTGCGGAACGTTACAATTCAGTATTTGGGAAAGCACGGTCCAAAAACGGTTTTGTTTATGACCGTAAAAGAACATATTCTCGCGCGATTTTACCGAGGGAAAACTGCCGAGAATAAGTATCTTGGAGTTTTTGTCGTAAAGAGGGGGAATAGGGTGCGTTATCTTCATAACCCTAACCCTTTAAGCATTTTGTCGGCGTAATCGGAATGTTTGTTTCCCGAGAGTTCGTTTTTTGCCGATGTTCTTTTTTCCTTGTCAAAAAGAGTAAACCAACGTTTGACTTGATAAAAGGGAATAAGTATCGGATATCGGTCTATTTTGGGATATACAAGCCTTAATCTGTTCTTAGGCATAAATACACGATTTAAAATGTATTTAAAATAACTTCCGTTTTTATGTCTGCCCGTCGCGCCTAAATTCTCACGTGTACCGTAGACACCGCCCGAAAGTATAAATTGCTCGATCAACGCAGTTAATTCCGTGTGCTCGGCATCATCGAACCATACCTCGCAAAGCGCCTTTACGCCATTATAAAAATCAACGCTTTGTGATTCTTCAAGCAGAGTTATGATATCGTTTTCGCACTTTTCCCAAAAACGTTTAAATAACCAAAGGTCTATAAACGGACGCACACCGCAACCGCCCTCGACAAAATGCAACTGCATGTGTGCTATGTGATAAGCGGTAAAAAACGCATCTTTCAGCGCGAATTTATGACCGTGTATGTGATATGCAAAATCCCAAACGCGTTTTAAAATAATGTCGAGTTTTTCATCGTTAGACGTTATACCGAAATGTAGTTCAAGGTTCATACCGCTTTTTGAAATAAGCGAACAGTCCCTCTCGGCATTGGCTTCGATGCTAAAACCTAACTTTTCGGTAATAAGCGATATTGCGGTATCGCGGTCTTGCGGTTTTATAAGAATATCCACGTCCGAACTGGTGCGCATCCAAGATTCGGGGTAAAGTTTTTTCATTACCGCGCCCTTGAGCGGAATATAGTCTATGTGCGCATCTTCAAGAAGATTGCATACCTGTTCTTCTGTAAAATCAAGTTGCTCTCTGCGGTAAACGGCAAGGAAATTTTGCTTTTTAAATTCCTTGGCAACGGGTAAGTTTTTAAACAAACCGCGCTTTTCCAAAGCCGAGGCAACAATGTGCGCCAAATCGTGTTTTTTCGATGTTGTATAGAGCGCGTTGATTTCTTCTTCGGTTAAACTGTCGGGTACATTGGTGTTGTCCCCGAATACTTCCGAGCGAATAAACGCGATGAACAATTTGCTGACGTTCATTGTATTTGCCTCCTTTTTGGTATTTTTGTTATTTTGCGGTTAGCATCGCCTTATCTTGCTGGAGTTTATAAAGTTCGTAATATCTGCCTTTTTTCTCCAACAGTTCGGCATGAGTGCCCGATTCGATTATTTCTCCGTGAGAAAGATATATGATTCTGTCCGCATTGCGTATTGTTGACAGTCTGTGCGCAACTATAAGCAATGTGCCTATGTTCATGAGTTTTTCCAATGAATCCTGTATCAATACTTCGGTTTCGGTGTCGATATTCGCCGTTGCTTCGTCGAGTATCATAATTTCGGGTTTGTGAATAATCGTTCTCGCAAAGGAAATAAGTTGCCTTTGACCTGCGGAGAAGTTAGCGCCGCGTTCCATAACCGCCTCGTCAAGTCCGTTTGGCAGTTTGCTTATGAGTTTGTCGGCGTTGACATATTCGCACGCCTGTAATACTTCGGTATCGTCAACACCTTCCATAGAAAGCAGAATGTTTGAACGTATAGTTCCCGAGAAAAGGAATACGTCTTGAAGCATCTGCCCGAAATGGCGTCTTAGCGAAGCGATCTTTATTTTTCTTATTTCGATTCCGTCAATAAATATTTCGCCCTTTTGAATATCATAGTTACGGCATATGAGCGAAAGTATTGTCGTCTTACCTGATCCTGTCGAACCGCAAAACGCAATGGTTTCTCCCGCTTTTACGGTAAACGAAACGTCTTTAAGCACCCATTCTTCGCTTTCGTATGCAAACCATACGTTTCTAAATTCGATATTGCCCTCAACCGATTCAAGTTCGACTGCATCTTCTGCATCAACAATTTCGGGATCTATATCGAGTACGGTGAATATTTTTTCTGCCGATGCAAAAGCCGATTGAAGCCAGTTGAACTGTTCGGCAAGACTTTGAATAGGGTTGAAAAATTTCGTGATATACATATAGAATGATACCACAATACCGCTTGTCATTGTCTGCCCGAAGAGTTCGGTGTTTTTAATATAACCGCGTCCGCCTAAATATAAAAGACAAAGCACCGATGTGATATAAAGCATATACACCATAGGGCGGAATATACCGAAAACAAACATCTGGCGGTATTTAGCAGACTTTAACTTGTTGTTCTTGCCGTTAAATTCCTCCATTTTTCTGTCCTCGCGGTTGAAGATTTGGATTATCTTCATGCCCGAGAGGTTTTCGGAAAGGAAGGTGTTTATGTCGGTAGTTCCGTCTTTTACTTCTCTATACGCCTTGCGCGAGAATTTACGGAAAATAACCGTGAAAAGTGCGATAAACGGAGCGAAACAAAGTACCATAAGCGTTAAGCCGTAGTTGAGCATTAACATCGCGCCGACAACGCCGAAGATAATAAATATATTCTTGAACAGATTTACTAAAATGTTGGTAAACAACATCGAAATAGCGTTAGTGTCGTTTGTTACTCTTGTAACTAATTTGCCGACGGGCATACTGTGTAGTTGGTTGTGCGAAAGGCTTTCAATATGCGAAAAAACATCTTCGCGTAATTGCGAAAGTATTTTTTGACCCGTTTTCTGTAAAACAATAGCCTGAACGTATGTAGATACAAGCGAAACGATCAATATTCCCGCATAAACAGCAACGTATAAATACAGACTGTTGAGTTCGAAATCGTCTTTTATCATTTCCTCTATATTACCCACAAGGGTAGGGGAAATGATGTCGTAAGAGATAGAAAACAGCATTATGACAAAAACGGCAACAAAACTCTTATAGTGAGGCTTTGCGTATTTAAGCAAACGCTTTATTATTTCGCCGTCTTTCATGTTTCGGTCGAAACCGATTGCCTCTTTGCGGTCTTTTATCGAGAAATAAGCGCAAATAAATATGACCGACATCAGTCCTATAACCGCGCCGACAATAAGGAGAGGGTAAAATTCGTACATTTTGCAATCCTCCTTATATTCCCGACTCAAGGTCGTTAAGTCTTTGAAGTTCTACCAGGTTGCGATAATCGGTACAACGCGAGTAGAGTTCCTCATGTGTGCCTATATCGGTTATTTTTCCGTCATCAATAAAAATGAGTTTGTCCATGTTTTCAATAGTGGTTATTCTGTGCGCGATAAGTATTGTTGTTTTGCCCTTGCGTGTATTTTTGAGGTTTTCAAGTATAACTTTTTCGGTTTTTACGTCAACCGCGGAAACCGAATCGTCAAGAATAAGTATCTCGGCATTTTTCATCAACGCACGGGCGATTGATATACGTTGTTTTTGACCGCCCGAAATTGTAACTCCGCGTTCACCCAATACGGTGTCATATCCTTTCGGGAATTCGATTATGTTGCTGTGTACGTCTGACAGTATCGCTGCGTTTTCGATTCTTTCGCTTTCGTTATCGTCGGAAGCAAACGCAATGTTTTCTGCAATAGTGTCGCTGAACAAAAAGTTGTCTTGAGGAACGTATGCGGTATGTTTACGAAGTTCCTTAATAGGAATGGAGTTGATGTCCTTGCTGTCGATGAATACAGTTCCGTCAGGCACATTGTAGGTTCGTAATATAAGATCGGCTATTGTGGTTTTTCCGCTTCCCGTACGGCCGATGATACCTACGTTTTCACCTGCTTCTATCACAAACGAAACGTTATCAAGCACGTCATATTCTCCCGAAGGATAGCGGAAAGTGAGGTTTTTAAACTCTATCTTGCCGTTTATGCTTTCGGGTACGGATACATCTTCTTTGTCGGAAACTTCGGGGATAGAATCGAGCAATTCGCCTATACGGTTAAGCGATGCTTTACCGCGCGAATTCATTTCTATAAGTTGCGAAACCGCCATTATCGGCCATACTGTTGCGTTGAAATATCCGATAAATTCAACCAACTGACCTGCATCGAACGTGCCCGAATAAACCAAATATCCGCCGTAACCCAAAATTACGCAGATAACCGATTCTACCAAAAGGGTAACGCAGATATTAAGCGTAACCGAAAGTTTCGTGTATTCGATATTGGCGTCTTCGTTTTCTTTGTTAAGTTTGCGGAACGCCATAAGTTCCTTCGCTTCTTTTACAAAAGCCTTTATCACCGCGATACCCGCAAAACTTTCCTGCGAAAAGTCCGAAAGACTCGAAAAAGCGGCTTGGCGTTCTTTCCACTTTGACGTCATGTATTTTCTTAAAACCAAACCGCAAACAAGCAAAATGATCATAGGAATCAACGAAAGACTTGTAAGTAACAAATCCATTCCGAACATCTTGTATATCGCGAGTACGCCCAAAAGCAGAGCATCGAAGAACATCATTATGCCCATGCCGAAACAGTCTTGAACCGTTTCTAAGTCGTTGGTGAATAACGACATAAGGTTGCCGACTTTGTTTCTTTGGTAGTAATGCTGGTCGAGTTCTCTGCAACGGTCGAACATTTTATTGCGCAAAGACGTTTCTATGCGTATACCCGAACCGAAGAAACATATACGCCAAAGAAAACGCCCTAAAATCATAGCGATAATGACAAAAATTAAGGGTTTGCATACCTCGTCAAGAAGATAATCCATATCAAAAGGTACGTAAACTCCGTCTTTTAATGCCACTCCGTTGTTTATACCGTTTATAACGGTACGGTACAATTCGGGTACGAAAAGTTGGATATAGTCCACCATTACAAGCGATAAAATACCCAATAAAAGTACGGGCGAATATTTCAAATAATATTTGTTTATGTGCTTTCCGAAAAGCATGATTTTTTCTCCGTTAATTATCAATAATACTTAATTATATCACTATTTTTTTCTACATTCAATCCCTTTTATCAATCTTGCTAAAAGCGATTCTCTCGTCACCTGATTCAAGGTATATAATACCGCATTTTATAAACCCGTTTTTTGAAAGTGCCTTTTGCATAGGCAGATTGTCTTTGTGCGTGTCAATACGAAGAACACCTTTTTTCTGCAACCCGAAATCGAAACACGTTTTGGCAACGCCTTTTCCGTTGTAATCGGTTGCAATGCGGTGGATCACACAGTAATCGCCGTCGTCAATCCATTCTCCGTCGTAAATTTTCAAGTATGTTTTGTCAGGCCCGTCAAAAAGACAAAATACACCCAAAACGGCGCCGTTTTCTTCGCAAACGTAACAGTTTCCGTTATTTATGTCGGTTGTGATAAGTTCGTCAGACGGATAATTGCCCGTCCACTGTTCCATGTTTCCGTTCTCGCGCATGAATTTCTTTGCGTTTGCGTAAATCTCTTTTATGCGCTCAATGTCGTTTGTCGATGCGTTGCGTATTTGCATATTAAACCTCTTGAAAAAATATCTCTTTGGTGTTATAATGATTGTAATAAATTGATGAAATTTGGTGATGTTTTATGGCTAAAAGCAGAAATACCGCACTTGCAAGGCTTTTGTATTCTTCAATGTTTCTCGCCCTTGCTTTGCTTTTGCCTTTTTTAACTGCGCAAATAAAACCTTTCGGCTCTGCACTTTGCCCGATGCATCTGCCCGTAATTCTTTGCGGATTCATCTGCGGTCCGTCGTGGGGTATGGCTGTCGGTGCAACCGCTCCTATTTTGCGTTCGGTAACTTTCGGTATGCCCGTGATGATGCCCGATGCAGTTGCAATGGCGTTTGAACTTGCAGTTTATGCCTTTGTTGCAGGTACGCTTTATAAAAAACTTCAGAAAAATCTTTTTATCTTCTACGTTGAACTTATAACCGCAATGATTTGCGGAAGAATCGCTTGGGGGCTGGTTACGTTTTTCCTCATATTTATCGGGGAAGCAACCGGCGAGATAGCATTTTCGGTCATCTGGTCGAGAACGGTTCTTCAAAGTATCCCCGGAATAATTCTCCAACTTGTCGCCATACCGCCGATAATTTCGGTCATGAGAAAGAACCGTTTAATGTTGAATTGAATACATAATGAGGTGAGTAATATGAAAAAGATTTTTGTTTCGTTCCTTGTTTTTCTTATGTGTTTTTTATTAGTCGGATGCGGAGAAAATCCGCCGATTGATAATTCGAGCAGTGTTGACATGTCGGACATTTCAGAAGAAACGTCAACCGAACAGGTTGATGAATCTGTTTCCGTTTCGGAAGAAAGTAATGAGCAATCTGAAGAACTAACCGAAAGCGACTACTACCAATCGGATCCAATCATATCAAAGTCGTATACGTATGAGGAATTTTGGAAAGTTTATCCTGAATTTCTCGGTGAGTGGAGAATAACGGAATTTTGTGCTCATTCAAGGTACGTTAGTCATACGGCAGAATATTTAATGAACAATGCAGTAGGGGAGGTGTTGTCTATGTCTGAAGACGGCATTGAATTTTTGGGCAACAGTTACCTGCCACACTCACATCTTAATCCTACAGTGTCTATATTTTCAAAAACCGAGATACGTACGTATGGAGGATATTTAGATGAAGACAAAGTTCCTCTTGAAGATGGAGTTTCGTATGAATTTTGTTGCGTACACATAGATAACCCTGATTTTGAACATTTTGAAGAGAAGGCATTTATGTATATAACATTTTGCAAGATAGACGATGATACTCTTTTTCTAGGTATAGATGACATACATTTTGTTGCTGAACGTTGTGTTGAACAAGGTTGATTGTTTTTAAAAATCCCGTATGCAAATAGACTGCCGCATGAATAAATGCGGCAGTTTTTGTTTATATTTCTATTAATTCGTATTCGGTAGTTCCTATGCCTAACTTTTCGGATGCGTTAATTGTTAAAACACCGTTTCTCGATTCGATACGTTCTATAAGATGTGCCTTTCCTGCATCATCACTTGCGTAAAGCAGGTCAAGACAAGCCTTGTCAATTGCAACAGGGTCGGTCGATGCGAGCATACCGATGTCTTTAACACAGGGGTCTTCAGCAACGGCGCAGCAATCGCAGTCCACCGACATATTTTTCATTACGTTGATGTAAACGATTTCGTTTTTGAAGTATTCAACCACCGATTTTGCGGCATCAGCCATAGATTCAAGGAAGGAATCGTGGTCTGCTGTCCAAATCTTTTCGGGCTCGCCCGCGCCGTGAATATAGGCTTTTCCGAACGAGGAAGCGATGCCGATAGATAATTGCTTTATCGCACCGCCGTAACCGCCCATGGGGTGTCCTTTGAAATGCGAAAGTACCAACATCGAATCATAATTTTTAAGGTTCTTGCCGACGTAATTCTTCTGTATGCGCTTGCCGTCGGGAATGTCAAGTACCATGTCGGGGCCTTCGGCATCAAGCAAATCAAAATCAAAGTACTTGCTCCAACCGTGCTCGTCAAGCGTTTTTAAATGCTTTTCGGTCGTGTTGCGAGTACCGTTGTATGCAGTGTTGCACTCAACCGCCGTGCCGCCGACACGCTCGATTATCGGCTTCCAAAAATCAGGACCGAGGAAATTTTGGTTTCCTGTTTCGCCCGAGTGGAGTTTGATAGCAACTTTGCCCTTTAATTCTTTTCCGATATGATTGTATAGTTCAACCACTTTGTTTGGTTCAAGGCTTTTTGTGAAATATACTTTGGATTTCATAAAACGTCAACTCGCTTTCAAAAAAGTCATTTGTTATATAGTTATTATACCGCGTGAAGTTTCTTCTGTCAACGAGATATTATTCGACAAAAAGGTCTTTATCATAGAAAAATAATGCGATAATTTCAAAAATGGTATTGACATAAGAGATGGTTTGTGATAATATAATCGAGCGGACTATGCCGGAGTGGCGGAATTGGCAGACGCCCTGGACTTAAAATCCAGTGAGGTTAACCCCTCGTACCGGTTCAAGCCCGGTTTCCGGCACCA
>JAZRUR010000056.1:0-20510 GCA_045652625.1 Eubacteriales bacterium
ACCTCGCCTTTCCATCCTTACCAAGTGAACTTGGCGGTTTATTTCTGTTGCACTAGCCCTAAAGTCGCCTTCGGCAGATGTTATCTGTTATCCTGCTCTGTGGAGCTCGGACTTTCCTCACGGTACGGACTTTCGTCATGGCACCGCGCGATTGTTCGGTACGGTCGCGTTCGAATTGTATCATATTTGGACTATTTTGTCAAATATCTTGTGCTAATCTCTTGATTATTTTTGGTAATGGTTATATAATGTATTAGTATGTGACCGTGCGGTCGATTTGGAGGTATGCAGATTGCTTAAAGAATATGCATCGGAATATAAAAATAAAACCGTCGGATTTGTCGGCATGGGAGTTTCTAACCTTCCTGTTATAAGACTGTTTATAGCAGAGGGCGCTAACTGTATCGTGCGCGATAAAAAGGACCTTTCAAATAGTGATTTTTACGAGGAATTAATAAATTCAGGTGTAAAGTTTGTAATCGGCGAGGGATATTTGGATAATATATCGGAGTCGTTGCTTTTCCTTTCACCTGCTGTCCGCCCCGATTTGGACGGATTGGTAAAAGCGCGTGAAAACGGAACTCGTGTTACAAGCGAAATGGAAGAATTTTTCAGGCTTTGCCCGTGTAAAAAAATTGCTGTCACGGGAAGTGACGGTAAAACCACAACGACCACCCTTATTTCAAAATTGCTTGATGCGGCAGGGTATAAAACTTGGCTCGGCGGAAATATCGGCGTTAATCTGTTTGCGAAACTTGATGAGATAAAGGAAACCGATTTTGCCGTTGTCGAACTTTCTTCGTTCCAGTTGATGAAACTGTCTATGAGCCCCGATGTTGCCGTAATTACAAATGTCGCGCCCAATCATTTGGATTGGCATACCGACATGCAGGAATACGTTAATGCTAAAAAACGCATTTTTGAATTCCAAAATAACAAATCGTTGCTTGTTTTAAATCTTGATGATGAATACTGCCGTGCTTTTGTTCCCGAAGCAAAGGGAAGTGTACGCACTATTTCGGGCGAAAGTACTGAAACCGATTTTTATTTTAACGAAAACGGCATTTTCGATAAAAAAGGCAATATGCTTGTCGCCGATGAAGATATCCGTATCGTAGGCAAACATAACCGCTATAACTATACAGAGGCATATTGTGCGGTGTCGCAATATGTAACCTGCGAAACTTTGTGTAAGGTCGCAAAAGAGTTTGGCGGTGTAGAACATAGGATAGAGTTTGTGCGTGAATTAGACGGAGTCAAGTATTATAACTCGTCGATAGATTCAAGCCCGTCGCGTACGACAGCGTGTATAGAATCGTTCAAAGAAAAACCGATTGTTATCGTCGGCGGTTACGATAAGAATATACCGTATGAACCGCTCGGAGAGTTGTTCGTTCGTAAGGTAAGATATGCCGTGCTGTGCGGTGCAACTTCCAAAAAAATCGCATGTGTACTTGATTCGGTAGGTTTTACCGAGTATTGCTTTGCCGAGGATTTTGAAAACGCGGTCAAAACGGCAAAATCAAAAGCCGTCAGCGGAGATAGCGTAGTTCTTACACCTGCATCGGCAAGTTTTGATATGTTCAAAAATTTCGCAGAACGCGGAAATGTATTTAAACAGATAGTAAATCAACTTTAAGGAGGATATATGGAAAAGTTATACGATATCGTAGAGAATTTCACTTCGTACCCCGGCGTCGCCGGCTTCGAATATATGGCTTTCGACGATTTGACAAAGTATGTTAAAAGCCTTGATATTTTCGATGAAATAGGCACAACGTCTGTAGGCAGTTTTTACGGTATAATGCGTTGCGGCAAAAAGGATGCTCCGCTTATACTGTGCGATGCACACATTGATACAATAGGTTTTGTTGTAACCGAGGTGTGCGAGGGTGGATTTTTGAAGATTGCACCCGTTGGCGGAATCGCGGCAAAAATACTCCCTGCTTCCGAAGTAAATATCTACGGAAAAGAAACCATACGCGGTGTTTTTGTATCTAAACCGCCTCATTTGCACGATGCAAACGAATACGATCAAAGAATGAACGTTGTTGATAATTATATTGATACCGGACTTCCGCTTGAAAAATTAAAGACAATGGTACGCGTAGGAACTCCGGTCGGTTTCCCCTGTAAACTTCAAAAACTGTTGGGCGAAAATTTGGCAGGCGCAGGTTTTGATGATAGACTTTGCGGCGCGGCAATAGTTCGTGCGCTTATGGATCTTGATAAGAAATCGCTTAATGTCGATGTAGCGTTCCAGTTCTCGGGAACCGAGGAAACGGGATATAAAGGCGCAATGACAACCGCATACCGTTTGAATCCCGATAAAGCGATAGTTATCGACGTAACACACGCGTTTGTTCCCGGCGCACCTAAAGCGCGTGAAGGCGTAAAAGCAGGACTTGGCGGAGATATATGTTTGTCGCCGCATACTAACAGAGCGTTTACTAAGTTTGCAATCAATGTTGCGGAAAAAGAGGGTATCCCGTATCAACTTTCGTCTGCACCCGGTGCAACAGGTACTAACTCGAATGCGGTTCAAACTACTCGTGACGGTATTCCGACGTTACTTGTTTCGATACCGCTTAAGAACATGCATACAATGAGCGAACTTGTTGATATGAAAGACGCATTGGATACTGCACGTTTGGTAGCCGCAGTAATCAAGGCACTTTAAAGGAGGGGTACGTGATGCTTAAATATTTGAAAAAATATTGTGATATTCTCGGACCTTCGGGCATGGAGGATGAAATCCGAAACGCAATTATCGAGGATATAAAAGATTCGGGTTGCGAATATGAAACCGACCCTATGGGCAACCTTTTGGTTTTCAAAAAGGGTAAGAAACGCCGCGATAAAAAAGTGCTGTTTTCCGCACACATGGACGAAGTCGGCTTTATGGTAAAATATATCGACGACGACGGATATGTTCTTTTCAATTCTATCGGTGGCGTAGATAGACGTGTTGTAAGCGGTAGAAGAGTAATCTTCTGCGAAAGCAATATACACGGCGTCGTTGCTTCGAAAGCAGTTCATATGCAGACCGCAGAAGAACGCGGCAAATGCGAACCGATAAACGAAATGCATATTGATATCGGTGCAAGAAGCAGAGCCGAAGCGAACGAACATATCATGGTTGGCGACTGTGCAACGTTTGTTCCCAACTATACCGAGTTTGGCGAAGGCTTAATACGTTCCAAAGCACTTGATGACCGTTTTGGCTGTGCTGTGCTTGTAAATATGATAAATGGCGATCTTGAATATGATACCTATTTCGCATTCAATACCTGTGAAGAGGTCGGATGCCACGGTGCAAAAGAGGTTGCACACCGCTTAAGACCCGACGTGGTTTTCGTACTCGAGGCAACTACCGCAGGTGATACACTCGGCGTGTCGAAGTCGAAACGCGCATGTGCACTCGGAGATGGCGCGGTTCTTTCGATAGTCGACAGAAGCACTATTTACGATAAGGAACTTCTTGAGGTGGCAGTTGAAACCGCAAACGAGAAGGGAATCAAATGGCAGTATAAAAATGTCGTTGCAGGCGGTAACGAAGCAGGGGAATATCAACGTTCCGCTTCGGGCGCAAGCGTTCTCGCGATAAGCGCACCTGCAAGATATATCCATTCGGAATCAAATGTACTTTCCGTAAACGATATGCAATCGGTAGCCGACCTCGCTTCGGCGTTAAATGAAAGGAGTTTTTGCTAATGCTTAATTTAGTTAAAAAATATCAAAACGCGTTCTCGGTTTCGGGTTATGAAACCGAACTTGCCGAAATCATTTCTAACGATCTTAAATCTGTATGTGACAATATAACTATCGACCCTATGGGCAATGTGATCGCTTTTAAGAAGGGTAAGGACTCGTCCAAGAAACTTATGATCGCGTCCCACATGGACGAAATAGGTTTTATTGTCGTAAATATCGAAGATAACGGCTTGATCCGTGTTGCGCCTTTAGGAGGCATAAATGCGGTTGCATCCTGCTATCATAACGTTAAGTTCCAAAACGGCGTTTCGGGTATTATGGTAGTAGAAGACGGAACCAAGGCAGGCGATATCAATGCTAATAAACTTTTTGTTGATATCGGTGCAGAATCGGGCGCAAAAGCAAAGCGTAAGGTTAAAATTGGCGATGCTTGTGCAATTTCTCCTATGTTCAAGAAACTTTCCAATAAACGCTATGCGTCCAAGGCGTTTGACGACCGTGTATGCTGCGCAATTTCTGCTTACGCTGCATTGAACTGCGGTAAACCTGCTTACGATACTTGGTTTGTCTTTACCGTTCAGGAAGAAGTAGGCTGCCGTGGCGCGAAACCTTCAACCTTTAGCATTATGCCCGATTATGCAATCGCTCTTGACGTAACACCTGCACCCGCATGCGGTAATCCCAATCATCTTACCACCAAACTCGGAAACGGTGCGGCTATCAAGATTAAAGACAGTTCTGTAATCAGTTCTCCCAAGATAGTAGATAGATTGACCGAACTTGCTGAAGCAAATAAAATTAAATATCAGTATGAAATACTTATGGCAGGCGGCACCGATACCTCTGCTATGCAGATCGCAGGTGCAGGCAGCCATGCCGGTTGTATATCACTTCCTACCCGTTATGTTCACTCTCCTGTTGAAACCATAGACAGCGATGACTTAAAGGCGTGTGCTGACCTTTTGATAGCGTTTATCGAAAACGGAGCAGAATAATTCATCGGAAGTATATAAATTATGTTCAGTGAAAAATTAATGTCCCTTGCAAAGACTTGCGAGAACGAACTTGCGGACATCTTTGCACGAGTAGACGAAATCGCGTTTAAAAATACCGAAAAGGTCATGTCTGTATTCGGCGAAAACCGTTTGTCCGACCGCCATTTTAATCCGACCTGCGGATATGGTTATAATGACGACGGCAGAGACGTCTGCGATAAAATGTTTGCCGAGGTTTTCGGCGCAGAGGCAGGATTTGCCCGTTCGCAGATAATTTCGGGCACTCACGCTCTTGCTATTGCGCTTTACGGTTTGCTTCGCCCGAATGATACGTTGTTGTCGGTAAGCGGAAAGCCGTATGATACACTTGACGATGTTATAGGTATAGGCGATAGCGCAAAAAGAGGCGAAGGTTCGCTTGTCGAGTACGGCGTAAAATACCGCGAAATACCGCTTGTTGACCGCAAAACGCTTGATTTGGATGCTATTCGTTCTGCATTGAACGAAGATAAGACTATTAAAGTCGTTTTTGTTCAGCGTTCGAAAGGTTACGGCGATAGACGTACACTTACGGTTGCGGAAATCAATGAACTTTTTGCGCTCGTTCGTGAGTATAACGATGTTTATCTTGTAGTAGATAACTGTTACGGTGAGTTTACCGAACCCGAAGAACCTAAGGCGGATTTGCTTGTCGGTTCGCTTATTAAGAACGCGGGTGGCGGTATAGCCGAAACAGGCGGATATATTGTAGGTACGTCACGCGCGGTTGAACTTGCATCTTACCGTCTGACTGTCCCCGGCATAGGTTTAGAAGCAGGTGCATCAATGGGCGCAACAAAGCCTATGATAAAAGGTCTGTTCTTCGCGCCTCATGTAACCGCTCAGGCAATAAAAACGGCGCATTTTGCCGCCGCTATGTTCGAGCGTTTCGGGTTTGAATGTTATCCCAATTCACTTGAAGCAAGAAGTGATATTATCCAAACGATAAGACTTTATAATGCAGAGAACGTGCTTAAGTTCTGCCGAGGTATCCAAAAGGGTTCTCCCGTAGATAGTTTCGTAGTACCCGAAGGCTGGGAAATGCCGGGGTATAACGATTCGGTAGTTATGGCGGCAGGTGCGTTTACACAGGGAAGTTCGATAGAACTTTCTGCCGATGCCCCTCTGCGCGAACCGTATTTGGTGTATCTCCAAGGCGGCCTTACTTACGAAAGCGGAAAATTAGGTATTCTTACCGCTTTGTCTGAAATGATAGAAGAATAAAACGCAAACAAGCAGTTGCAATATATGTAACTGCTTGTTTTCTTTATAAGAATTGAAAAACAAAGAAAATTAATCCATGAATAACAATTTTAAAAATACCGATAATATTAACGTGATTATTAACGGAGGTACAACATGGATTATCCCGAAATTCCAATAGGTTTCGGAATGGCACTTGCATTACGTCCCGAAGCCATGCAAAAGTTTGCTTCTTTGAGTAACAGTAAACAGCAGGAAATCATTGACGGCACACACAAGGTCAATTCCAAACAGGAAATGAGAAAATATGTCGATGATATGATGTCCGCGTATTAATAATTGCTAAATATTTACCGCGCAAGTTATTTTTGCGCGGTAATTTCTTGCACTAATTTTAAAAACGTGATATAGTATACGTAGAATTGAGTTGGAGGCATATATGAATTATCGTAGTGATAAATACGGAAATAAATTGTCCATTCTTGGTTTTGGATGTATGCGTTTTCCGAGAAAAATAGGCGTTATTGATATGGCAGAAACCGAACGGGAAATCATAACGGCGTATAAGAACGGTGTGAACTATTTTGATACTGCTTACATATATCCCGGCAGCGAATCGGCATTAGGCGAGATATTAGAAAAGAACGCTATACGTGATAAAGTTTATATCGCCACCAAACTTCCTCACTATATGATTAATAGCAGGGAAGACCTTGATGCAAAATTCAATGAAGAGTTAAAACGCCTTCGTACCGACTATATAGACTATTATCTAATGCACATGCTTACCGATGTAGATACTTGGAATCGTCTTGTTAAAATAGGTATTGTAGAATGGCTTGAGGAAAAGAAAAAATCGGGAACGATAAGACAAGTCGGCTTTTCGTATCATGGAAATTCGGAAACTTTTTGTTCGCTTGTCGATGTGTACGATTGGGATTTTTGCCAAATTCAGTATAATTATATGGACGAACATTCTCAAGCAGGTCGCAAAGGGCTGAAATACGCCAATTCGAAAGGTTTGGCAGTTATTATCATGGAACCCTTGCGAGGCGGCAAACTTGTCACACATCTTCCCGTAGAGGCCAAGAAGATATTCGAGGATTATCGTGTGAAACATACCCCTGCGCAATGGGCGTTCCGTTGGCTGTGGAACCAACCCGAGGTGACGGTTGTGCTGTCGGGTATGAATTCAGACGAAATGGTGCGCGATAATATAAATACTGCTTCAACCGTAGAAATCGGCGAATTAAGCGAAGAAGATGAATTAATGTTGCAAAAAGTCGTCGCAACTATAAATTCAAAAATGAAAGTCGGCTGTACAGGCTGCGGATATTGTATGCCGTGTCCTAAAAATGTCGATATACCAGGCACGTTTTCGGCATATAACCGCCGATTTGCCGAAGGTAGGTTTTGGTCGTATGTGGATTATTTCATGTGTACTGCCTTGCGGTCCAATTCTACTGCCGCGTCTAACTGTATAGAATGCGGCAAATGCGAAAAACATTGTCCGCAACATATAAATATACGTGTTGAACTCAAAAACGCAAAGAAAGAACTTGAGGGCCCGTTGTATCGAATCGCAAGTAAAGTTGCAAAACGCTTTAAGTTCTAAACGTTCGAGAACCTAATATAAAACGAAAATTAAAAGTTCCTATCCTTGGATTTAAGAATAGGAACTTTTTAGTTTATTCGGTTTTGTCGCAACGTACGGTTATACGTGTACGTCCGCCGTATGTACAGGTGTAAAGCGTAAGATCGTATTCGCCGTTGGTTAGGATATCGGCATCGCTGGGTTGGAGAATTTCAATAGAAATGACGGAGTATTTATATGTGTTTCCGTCCATATCAGTAAAATATATTTCGTCGTTCGCTCTCAAATCTCCGATTTTGCCGAAGTGGCGGCTGTAATTGTGCGCACCGATAACAAGATTGTCTGCTTTTGCAGAACCGGAAAAACGGCAAGGTGCGATTTTGAGTTTTTCGTAATTGGTTTCAGCCATTATCGGCAGTTCAAGATTAAGGCTTGGTATAGAAATGTAACCGATAAACTCATGCCCGTTAATGACCACTGTTTTCATTTCGTTATCGTAAAAATCGGGTATGGTCACATCGTCTGTTTCGGATTCTGGTATATCCGAATTGCTTGAGTCCGGACTATCTGAAACAGAACTGTTCGAGTCATTGTTTTTAATAGTTTCGATTAACTGAGGTAAATAATACTCGGTAAATTCCTGCGCTTGTTGATCTTCAGTACTGTTTGAAATATAAAGATAAACCGCGCCCGAAAGTAATACTAAACCGAGCACCATCAGAAAAATTGCAAAAAAACGTTTCATCGGCTACTCTTGCGCTTGGAAAACCATAACGCCCAACCTAAAGTGAATACAGCAATACCCGAAATAGCCAAAACGGGAATGGGCCATTTGAGTTGACCTGTTTGTGTTATGTCAGAGGGCGGTTTTTTGGGTTTGCCCTCTATTTCAAGTTTCGGAGAAGCATCAAGTTCGTAAACCCAACCGTCTTCGCCGCCTATCGGAAGCGTGATAAGGAAGGGATCTGCTTTTTCGTATCCGTCTGCACTGTCTTCTTGAATAACAAGATAAAGACCAACAGGTAAATCGGTAAATACCGCTATGCCGTATTCGTTCAAATTGAGTTTTGTGCCTTCAATAGAAGATTGCTCGACAAAATTTGCGTAGTTTTTGGCGGTGGTATCGGAATCGAGTTTTTCGAAACCTATACCGCACTCCGAAAATTGTTCGGTGTATTTAAAATCATACTTGTCGATGTTCCATTTTAAAGAGGCAACTTGAAAAATGGTGAACGAACCCGAGGTGATTGATTCACCGTTGTATTTCATAGAAACGGCAATAGAACCTTTTTTGTTGTAATCAATAGGTTCTGCAGATGCAGTAATAGAGAAAATGCAGATTGATAAAACTATCACTAACATTAAAGAAAAACATTTTGTTTTCATGCTCATTTACACCTTGTTTTTATATAGTTTTGTTATTCTATTGATCCGAAATCGGCAAACGGCCATACACGGAAAACGATTTTTCCGACGATTTGTTCTTCAGAAACGCAACCGACCGCCGTATTACGCGAGTCTGTCGAAGTGCTTCTGTGGTCGCCCAATACGAAATATTTTGTGTCGGGTACTTGATAAGGGAATTCAATATTAACGTCACCGTACGCTTTATCGGAGACATATGGCTCGTCAAGTAACGAACCGTTAATATAAACGCTGCCGTCTGCCTTAATATCTACCCAGTCACCGGGTAGCCCAACAACGCGTTTGATAAGTATTTTGTTGTTATAATAGAAAGCAATGATATCGCCATAATTGACTTCGCCTGTTTTTGTCGAAATAATAATGTTATTTTCGTAAAGAGTAGGCGTCATCGAACTACCGTGTATTTGGAGAACCGGCAACCAAAGCGTTGCAATCAAAACTGCGATTGCCGCGACAGTAATCAGTGTATATAATGTACTGCGAATGATCTTGGCATATAGGGTTCGGTATTTGATTCGGTAGAGTTCGGCTTTCATTTCATGTACCGAGGGGATTTCATGCAAATCAGTCTTTTTCATTTTATATCAATATCCAAGTAATCGGTATCAGGGTTGATTGTGCCTTGCACAGAAGTGTCTATGTGAAAAAGTTTTTTTAGTTCTGTATGCTGTGTTAAATATGAGTCGAGTTTTGAATAAACAGACTTCCAATATTCATCGGCTTCCTGCTTTGCTTTGGCTTTCATTTCGTCGCATTTTTTCATAGTTTCGTTTTCAAGTAACTTGCAGCGATTTTCGGCTTCGGCAATCATTTGATTTACACTGCCTTGCGCTTCTTCGTTTCTGCGCATGATATCATCTTGCTTTTCGTTTAAAATACGAATGTTGCTAAGATAGTCTTGCGCAGCGGCCTCGGCGGCTTCGAACACCTTGTTTATGGCTAAACTTGCTTCAGCAATAGAACCTGCTTTTTCGATAAAAATACGGCGTTCGTCGAGAGAACTTTGTAGATTCATTACCTGTTCGCGAAGACGCTCATTTTCTTCGGTTTGGGAAATAAGCATTTCGAGCAATTCCGAACGGCTCAATCTTTTTAACTCATTATTCGCCATAACTTAACCGTCTCCTTTCAGTTTACCATAATCAAAAAACGCGAAAAGTAAAGTATCTAACAAGGTATTATATAATAAAAACACTTCTGTGTCAATATTTATCCGAAAATTCAACTTTTTAACATTTACTGCCGAAAAACTCCCAAAAGTTTACATAATGTTGGTTGGAATCCGAATTCATCGGTCAAGCATCTTATTTCGTTTAGTAATTTTTCTCGTTTTTGCTCTGAGGTGTCGGCGCGTTTTACGGCACGGATCAAGATGTTTTTCGGTGTGTGGTCTAAATCGACGAATTCGAGCAGTTGAGTTTTGTATCCGGAATACTCTAATAAATGTCCTCGTATAGCGTCGGTCGCCAATGCGGAAAAACGCTCTTTGATTATTCCGTATTTTGTCAGAGCGGTTAATTTATTTGGCTTTATCTGCTCGTTTAATTCGTGTTGACAGCAGGGAACAGAGAAGATATACTTTGCTTTCCAATTAATGGCATTGAACAGCGCATAGTCGGTAGCAGTATCACACGCATGAAGCGTTATAACCATATCCACGTCAAAGGGGGCTGTGTAGCCGTTTATGTCCCCAAGTTCAAAACTCAAATCGCTGTATCCGTACTTTTGCGCAGCGGCGTTGCATTTTTCGATGACGTCTGCTTTTAAATCAAGTCCTATCATGTTGACGGTGATCTTCTTTATTGCGGTTAAATAGTAATAGAGTATAAAAGTCAAATATGACTTGCCGCAACCGAAATCAATAACGTTCAAATGACCGATGTTCGATTTTGTTATTTCATCATCAATGATCTCTAAAAATCGGTTGATTTGTTTGTATTTGCTGTACATCGAATTGATTATCTTGCCCTCGGATGTGAAAATACCCATGTCAATAAGCGGCTGTATCGCCGTTCCTTCGGCAAGTATATAGTTCTTTTTGCGGTTGTGCTCATCGTTGTTGGCGGTTTTGTTGCTGACATTTTTGGTTACTTTGTAGTTGCAGACGCCTTTTTTGGAAATAAGGATAATATGTTCTTTATCTTTTGACCAACCGTTGACTTGCTTGTAATGCCCGAAAATAAGGGTGTAAAGCGAGTCAATTATATCGTTGTCGCTTATATTTTCGTGAAACACCTGTTTTTCGGTGTACTTTGAAATATGAAAAGTGTTAGCCTTTTTTTCGATAATTATCTTCTTGTATATTTCCGATTTGGCGATGGGATTGCTAACAATAATTTTGGTGCAACCGTCGGAGATGATTTTGTTAAGAGATTCCTTGAAATCGTGCATGATGAAATTCCTTTCTTCATCGGGATCAATTAATTATATCATAAGTATTTGAGTTTGTCACTATAAGTAATAAATAAAAACTTTGGGTATTCCCTTGACAAGTTTATGTTAGGGTGATATAATCAAAAAAAATAATCAAACCGTTGAAGCGGAGATAACGGCGAAAAAAGCCTTTACAGAGAGTCTGTGTTGCTGAGAGTCAGACAAGAAACAGTTCGTCAAATGGACCGCGGAGGGTGCAGTCAAATGCGTGTCATGCGCAGAGTATTCTGCAACGTGTGGGCATACGTAAGTTGTCGTGGATATTGTAGTATCCTGTAAGTGCACGGTTTTAAGCCGTGAATTCAAGGTGGCACCGCGGATAAGTAATTGTTCGTCCTTGACAGATAATATTATTCTGTCAAGGCGTTTTTCTTTTGATAGAGCAAAGCGGGGGAGTTAATATGTATTTAATGTCCAAACGATGGCGTGGCCCGAATTATTTTTAGAAGTGATTGGTTTATATTAAATATCGAATATTGATTGGAGAAAAAACAATGCAACATAACGGAATAGAATTCAATACATACTTTAAAGATTATCCTGATAAAGACGGATTTTTCGGCAAATACGGCGGATCGTATATATCCGATGAACTTCAAAACGCGATGAATGAAATCACCGAGGCGTATTTTACAATATGTAAGTCGAGAAAGTTCATAAGCGAACTTCGCCGTATACGTAAGGAATTTCAAGGCAGACCTACACCTATTTCGCACTTGGAACGTCTGTCCAATTCGCTTGGTAATGTTCAACTTTATGCCAAGCGTGAGGACCTGAACCATACAGGCGCACATAAATTGAACCATTGTATGGGCGAGGCTCTACTTGCCAAGTATATGGGCAAGAAGAAGGTTATAGCCGAAACCGGCGCAGGACAGCACGGCGTTGCTTTGGCTACTGCGGCGGCATATTTCGGTTTGGAATGTGACATATATATGGGTAGCGTTGATATTCTTAAACAAGCGCCCAATGTTGCAAGAATGAAGATACTCGGCGCAAACGTTATAGAGGTAACGCACGGCCTTGCTACTCTCAAAGAGGCGGTAGATGCGGCATTTGAGGCTTATGCAAGAGAGTATAAGGATGCAATTTATTGTATCGGCTCTGTACTTGGTCCGCATCCGTTCCCGATGATGGTTCGTGATTTTCAAAGTATTGTCGGCATAGAGGCAAGAGAACAGTTTATCGAAATGACGGGAGAACTCCCCGATGCAGTAGTTGCGTGTGTGGGCGGCGGTTCAAACGCAATGGGTACTTTTGCAGGCTTCCTTAATGACCCTGTTGATATCTACGGTGTAGAACCTCTCGGCCGCGGTACTGCGTTGGGTGACCATGCCGCAAGTTTGACATACGGAACCGAGGGCATTATGCACGGATTTAACAGCATTATGCTTAAAGATGAAAACGGCGAACCTGCCCCTGTGTATTCGGTTGCAAGCGGACTTGACTATCCTTCATCGGGCCCTGAACATGCATTTTTGCATGACCTCGGCAGAGTTAAATACGATGTTATAAGCGATGACGAAACCATTGATGCATTCTTCACGCTGTCGCGCCTTGAAGGTATAATCCCCGCTATCGAAAGTTCACATGCGGTGGCATACGGTATGAAACTTGCCAAAAAGATGGGCAAAGGCTCTGTTCTTATTACACTCTCCGGCAGAGGTGATAAGGATATGGATTATGTTATCGAAAAATACGGCATCAGATAAGGGTATGTCAAAGAAAAAAAGACTGCTGCTTGTTATCTTTGCATTGCTTTTCGCTTCTGTGTTTGTATATTGCGGAGTTGTTGTTCTGCGCGAGTATATTATGCGGGAACGCGATAGCGAAACTTTTGACGAACTGTCAGAACTGATACAACTTCCCGAAGTAAACGAAGAAATTATTCGAGATGATGTATCGCAAGAATCCAATGACGTGTCCGAAGAAGTGTCTGATGAGAATGCGTCAAGCGCATTACCCGAGATAGTTCATAAGCGTAACCTAAAACCGATAATCGAACGTAATAGCGATTGTATCGGTTGGCTGTATATCGAGGATAGCGAAGTTGATTATCCCGTTATGCATACTCCAAACGACCCCGAGAAGTATATAGATTTGAGTTTCGATTGGAAATATAGTGCTTACGGAGTACCGTTTTTGGATTATAGATGCACACCTGATTGTGACAATATTGTTATTTACGGCCATAATATGAAAGACGGTTCTATGTTCGCAACCGTAAGACGTTTTATGGATGAGGAATATTTTTACGAACATCCGTATATCGAGTTTGAAACAGTCGAAGGTTGTAAAACATATTCGGTATTTGCAATAGTGTCGGTCAAGGCGTCCGATGATTGGTATTCATATCATCATTTTGATGAGGCTACCCGTTTTACCGAAAATGTTAATAGATTAATATCAAAATCATTGTATAAAACCGATGTAATGCCCCAATACGGTAAGCAAATAATTACGCTTTCTACATGTTATGGCGTGGAACGCGATGACCGAATAATTTTACTTGCCGTTGAAGAATGAATAAAAAGTGAGTTGTTGCGAAAAAACGTAACAACTCATTTTTAATGTTCAATAAAGTAGGGAATAGTCGAAAACTATTGAAAACTAATGAATATGGTGCTATAATAAGTTGAAATTTCGGAAAGGAGCGAATACGGTGAAAGCATTTGCAAAATATCACCCGTTTGTGTTGCTTACCTATTTTTTGTCGGTGTTGCTTGTCGCTATGTTCGTTCAGAATCCGATGTTGCAGTTGCTGACACTTGTTGGCGGTTGCCTTTTTTGCTGTATGTTACAAGGCGAAAAAGAGATTTTTACAGATTTGCGTTTTTTTGTCCCCGTTTTTTTGTTGGTGGCATTGACAAATCCGTTGTTCTCGCATAAAGGCGTGACAGTTTTGTTTTTTATAAATAATAACCCGATTACGTTTGAGGCGTTTGTTTACGGCATATCGCTTTCGGTAACGGTAATTGGAGTTGTGCTGTGGTTTAAGGCGTATTCGCTTATAATGACAAGCGATAAATTTATATATCTGTTCGGCAAGTTGATACCTAAACTATCCCTCGTTTTGTCAATGGCTCTGCGCTTTATTCCTATGTTTAGACGTCAACTGAAAAAAGTAAACCGTGCACAAAAAGCAATGAGTATGTATTCTTCTCAAAGCGGTATGGATAAAATAAAGTCCGCGTCTAATGTGTTCGTTGCGTTGATAGCGTGGGCGGTTGAAAACGCTGTGGAAACGTCATCTTCTATGAAAGCGCGCGGATATGGCTTAAAAGGCAGAACCAATTTTTCTGTTTTTGGTTTTAATAAAAATGATGCGTTTTTACTTGTGATTTGTGTATTTTTGGTAGGTGTGACTTTTGTAGGCGCAGTCAACGGTGTGCTGTCGTTTGAATATTATCCGAGCATCGGCGAAATTGATTTTTCACCTTTTTCGGTATCTATCTATGTGGCATTCGCTGTTCTTTCGTTATTGCCGTTTATAATAGAGGTTAAGGAGGCGATTGTATGGAAATATTACGTATCGAAAATTTAAGTTTTCGCTATCCTAACGCTTCAAATAATGCATTGACAAATGTCAATTTCTCCGTTAAAAACGGCGAATTTGTTGTCATCTGCGGAGAATCGGGGTGCGGCAAGACCACACTTTTAAAACTGTTAAAGAACGCACTTGCACCCGTTGGCGAAAAAAGCGGAAGTATGTTCTATAAAGGCACTTTGCTTGACGCCCTTGATGAACGAACAAGCGCGTTTGAAATGGGCTATGTTTTTCAGAACCCCGATAACCAAATCGTTACAGATAAAGTATGGCATGAACTCGCCTTCGGACTTGAAAATATGGGTTTGCAAACCGATGTTATCCGTCGCAAAGTGGGCGAAATGGCAAGTTATTTCGGTATACAGTCTTGGTTTCATAAAAATACCGATGAACTTTCAGGGGGCGAAAAACAAATTCTGAACCTTGCGTCGGTAATGGCAATGAACCCCGAAATTCTGCTTCTTGATGAACCGACCGGTCAACTTGACCCGATAGCAGCATCCGAATTTATTTCAACCCTGCAAAAACTTAACCGCGACCTCGGCTTGACGGTAATACTTGTCGAGCACCGTATGGAAGAGGTGTTTCCGATTGCGGATAAAGTGTTGGTGCTTGATAAGGGCAAGGTTTTGTTTTACGACGAACCTAAGACGGTAGGCAGAAAATTAAGCGATGTGGAAAAAGAACACCCTATGCATTTGGGACTTCCGAGCGCGGTGAGGATATATAACGCTTTGAACCTTGGCGGTGAATGTCCGCTGACGGTCAAAGAAGGAAAAGACTATCTCGATTCGCACTTTTCGCCCGAGGAAACGGTTCAAAATGAAACAAGATACGAACACGGCGAAGACGTTGCCATAGAACTCAAAGATGTGTGTTTCAAGTATAAAAAAGACCTTCCCGATGTGCTTAAAAACACTTCGTTAAAGGTCTATAAGGGTGAACATTTTTGTATTCTCGGCGGCAACGGAAGCGGAAAAACCACGTTGCTGAATGTAGTGTCGGGTTTGGATAAACCTTATCGCGGTAAGGTTTTAATAAACGGAAAGTCTGTTAAATCGTATAAAGGCAGTTCGCTGTACCGTTCAAACCTTGCCATGCTTCCTCAAAATCCGCAAACTGTATTTATAAAAGATAATGTTTATGACGATTTTTTGTCGCTTCTCGAAACACTCGAAATACCCAAAGAAGAATATGACGCACGGATAAATACTGTTTCTGAAAAAGTTGGAATATCCGAACTACTCAATAAACATCCGTATGATTTAAGCGGCGGCGAACAGCAAAAATGTGCACTTGCAAAAATGTTGTTGCTTGAACCCAAAATACTTCTTTTGGATGAGCCGACAAAAGGACTTGATGCACTGTCTAAAACGAGATTAAAAGCAATACTTAATGAACTTAAAAATAACGGTATTACTATCGTCACCGTGACACACGATGTTGAATTTGCGGCAGTTAATGCCGATCGTTGCGGTTTGTTTTTTGACGGCGATTTGCTTTCCTCGGATACCCCCGAAAAGTTTTTTCCCGAGAATAATTTTTATACGACTGCCGCAAATAGAATGTCGCGCCATATATGGAAGAATGCCGTCACTTGTGAACAGGTCGTACAAAACGCAAAGATGTACGGAGGGTACGGGAAATGAAAAAATGGCTTTCGTTTTCTGTCTTTTGCCTGATAATACCTGCCGTTGTGCTTTTGGGCTTGTTTGTGTTCGAAGATAAACAGTACGTATGGATATCACTTTGTGTTACCGTTCTGTCTTGCGTTCCGTTCTTTTTGGCATTCGAAAAGCAAAAACACGACACAAGCAAAATGGTCATAATCGCTGTTATGGTTGCGCTTTCGGTATTGGGACGAATAGTTTTCTCGCCGATTCCCGCATTTAAACCGATAACCGCGATGGTTGTAATAACTGCAATGTGTTTTGGACGCGAAGCGGGTTTTATGACCGGCGCACTCTCTGCAGTAATATCAAATTTTTCGTTCGGACAAGGACCATGGACCCCGTTTCAAATGTTCAGTTGGGGTATGATCGGATTTGTAGCGGGTTTAATCGCTGAACCTCTTAAACGCAATAAGTTGGTTATGGTGATTTATGCCGTTGTCTCGGGTATAATGTATTCCTGCCTTATGGATGTTTGGTCGGTGCTGTGGGCGGACGGTTTCTTTAATCTTTCACGGTATTTTGCTTTGTTGATAACATCACTGCCGTTTACAGCAATTTATGCTGTTTCCAATGTTATATTCATGCTTTTGTTTTCAAAATCGATTGTCAAAATATTAGATAGAATTAAGATAAAATATGCGCTTTGATGTGCAAAATATTTGATTAAATAAAGGATTTGCTATGGAAAACTTCAACAAAAAAATCAAAAGAGTACTTATTACAAAAGAAGAAATAGAATCTGCTATTCAAAAAGTCGGCAAGGAAATAAGCGATTCTTATGACGGACGCCCTATTTTGTTGGTCAGCATTTTAAAAGGCGCATTCGTTTTTATGGCGGACTTGTGTCGCGCTATAACCGTTCCTTGTGAAATCGGATTTATGTCCGCAAAAAGTTATTATAACGGCACCGTTTCGGCAGGTGTGGTTAAGATAACAATGGACCTTGAGCATGATATAAGTAAATATCATGTTATCATCGTTGAGGATATTATTGATACGGGCAGAACATTGAACGATATAGTTCAAATGTTAAAAACACGTAATCCGTTGTCATTAAAGGTAGTGACACTTTTGGATAAACCTTCAAGACGAATTGTTGATTTTAAAGCAGATGTGTCGCTCTTTACAATCCCCGATTATTTTGTCATTGGTTACGGCTTGGATTGCGGAGAGTATTACCGTAACCTGCCGTATATCGCCGAATACGATTCGGATATTTGATATTCAATACATAAACAAAAACACCAAAGTATTAACTTTGATGTTTTTTGTTGTGTTAACGCCATGTAAACTGAAACTAAATTAATAATCGGAGTGTTTAATATGGATAAAGAGTTACTATGTCAAGAAATTTTCAAAAAATTGATGGATAAACTTCCTATTTCTTGGGAAGGTAAAAAAACCATTTTATATATGAAAGAAGAAGGGTGTCGCAATTGGAAGCAAATGGAGTGGCCGGGTTGGTATTTCCAATTTATGTGTGAAACTCTTTTAAGCACGGACGGATACATGGATATCCCCGGTCCTTGTTATGGCAATGTTGAATTTGATGGTTTTAGAGTGATACCGTGGGATTTCAAAGCGCACACCACAAACGGTTCCGGCCAAGACAAAGTGCCCACTAATGGGAACCAAGAAGTCAAAGCGGCAATTGAAGAATACGGTTGTGTCGGATTCATAATTGCTTCTGGCAATGCCGTTTTTGACGATGCAAACCAAACCTTCAAAAAGTGGCATGATGTATTAAAAGGGAAACAATCCGATTATGAGCGAGAACGAATAGCGCGCGGCGCTGCTTCTCGTAGACGAAAGGTATTATTTGAGTTGGATTCGATAAGATTTGTATTTGTCGATAAAAATACACTTGGATATTGCGGCTCGTTTCAAGGCGGAATGCGAAATGCAGACGGAACTCCACGGAATCCAAAAGTTATGCTTGATATATCAGACCCTCGCATAGAACAATACATATTTAAAGTTTAAAAAATGCGCCACTACCTTTATGATTTTGAGGTAGTGGCGCTTATATTATTACTAGATATCAAATATAGACAACTGAGAATTATAGTCTTGTAATTGAAGAGATGGGTCCCATTTGCCTTTATCGTGTTGTTCTAGATTGAATAATTGTTCTGCTAGAAATTTAGCACAGTTAACATTAACCGCATTGCCAAATTGTTTGTATGCCTGGTGGTCATTTTCATTAGGAATAAAAGTATCAGGGAAACTTTGAAGTCTGGCGGCTTCTTTTGGTGTTAACCTTCTCTTGAATTTACCGATAATTGGAATCTGAACCATTGCAACAAGGGCAGGAAAAGAATCGGGGCGCTTTACGCGAATTCCGGATGGTCTAAACTGAATAAAACCTTCCCAGATGCTTGAAATAGATGTGCCGGCTTGCCATTCGAATTTTCTGTGAGTAGGTGTAAAATCTTGTAAATCGTTCCATTTGTTTAACCAAGCGTCAATAAACTCTTGATTGTTGGTATATAGTTCTCTGTTTTTTTTGCAAAAATCCGCTTTCCATTTTGGCAATTCAGATGTATCATAAGTTTGTTTGAATTCAGAAGCCCAAATCGGAAAACCAATTGTTTTTTCCTTTATACCATTATAGAATTCATCCCAACAATTAAGAACACGTTCTTCCTCAGGCGAAATGTTATATTTCTCGTCGGCATTTTCCTCGATGATTCCTGCATCATAAATGTTCAACTCGTGTTTATCTTTATTGGGAATGCTAAAGTTCAAATGATTCACGCCCAAAGAATTATGAATGCCAAGGATATATACTCTTTCCCTTAACTGCGGCACTCCGAGTTGATGAGGACTCATAATTATCGGTGTATCGGAAAGAACATAACCCAACTCTGTTAAGTTCTTCTTTATTACACGCCAAGTGTTACCGTTGTCATGAGATACTAGATTTCTGACGTTTTCCAAAATAATAAACTTTGGGTGCTTTTCCTTTAAGATTCTTACAATTTGGAAGAATAAGGTGCCTTTTATCTCATCGGCAAAGCCTTGCTGCCTACCGGCTTTTGAAAAAGTTTGGCAAGGAAACCCACCACATAAAACGTCATGGTCAGGAATTTTTTCATTGGCAATTTTTGTTACATCGTTAGCGGAATTAATGCTATAGTTTTTTTTATAAGTTTCAATGGCGAACGGATCTATTTCAGATGCTAACACGCATCTGCCACCTAAACTACTCATTGCTTGGTGAAACCCTCCGATTCCTGCAAACAAATCAATAAAAGTAAATTCGTTGCGGGAGAACAAATTCATTTTCATCACCTCGCTTAGTAAATTGATCATCATATCAGAGGAATATGACATTTAAGAGAAACACGATAGTTTCAAATACCAAAGGTATCGTAACTATCGTGCCTTTCTGGTGCGGGTAGCAGGACTTGAACCTGTACAGTATTGCTACCACTGGAACCTGAATCCAGCGCGTCTGCCAATTCCGCCATACCCGCATATTAAGTGTAAAAGACCGAAAAGTATTTTATCGTATAAACATATTTTTGTCAAGAGGAAAACCGTATGTCGGTTAAAATTTGGCTGAATAGGGGAGATATCCGAAGAAATGATGAAGCATTTTGTCGATATCGTTTGAATCGGTGTAACCTGTTTTGCGTTCTACGGGTTTGCCGTCTTCAAATATTATCATCGTGGGAATGTCAAAAACCTCATATTCCGAAAATATATCGGGAACATAGTCGTAATCAACCATGCCTGTTTTTACTTTTCCGTCGAGTTTTTCGGAATACCGTTCGAGTTGTGAAAACAACATGCGGCTGTCGGTGTCCCACATCGCGCCAAAAACAAGCAAAACAGGTATATCCGACTGCAAAACTGCGCTTTCGAAACCAAGTAGGTTGATT
>JAZRUR010000057.1:0-27819 GCA_045652625.1 Eubacteriales bacterium
CTAAATCCGCTGGAGCTGATGATGAGACTCGAACTCATGACCTCATCCTTACCAAGGATGTGCGCTACCACCTGTGCCACATCAGCATCAAAAAAGGATATATTTTATTAACTTGTAGGCGTTTTGGAGGCGCCACCCAGATTCGAACTGGGGATAAAGGTGTTGCAGGCCTCTGCCTTACCGCTTGGCTATGGCGCCATACCGCCGTTTTTAAGCGCAATTGGAGCGGATTACGGGGGTCGAACCCCCTACCTCCACCTTGGCAAGGTGGCGCTCTACCAAATGAGCTAAATCCGCACGGTCACGCGGCTTGTTGACGCTCTGCTCTGTACTAAGCAAAAAGTGGCGATTCGGATGGGACTCGAACCCACGACCTCCGCCGTGACAGGGCGGCATTCTAACCAACTGAACTACCGAACCATATCGGTCTGCGTCAACGCGCTTGATTATAATAACACATCGTTGACCATTTTGCAATACCTTTTTTGAAAAAAATCTAAATTTTTTGAAATTTTTTTCTATTATTTTTCAATCGCACTTTTTTCGGCGATTATCCTATCCAAAATCTCTGCCGCGTCACCTACAAATCGGCAGCACGGACGGGTTTTGTAATATTCGGGTGTGCGCACTGCAGGGTCTTCACCTTTTGCGTTCGCAATACCGTCCATAAGTTCGCCGCAATTATACGTGCCGTGCAACGCCTTGAATTCCTCGGCGATACGGCGTATAAGCGCATATTGCTCTGTTTTTGCCGCTTGGTCGTTAGGGTCGTCACTTCCGAACAATACCCCCGCTACCGCAAACGCACCGCTACACGCACCGCATACCTCGCGCAGTTTGCCCATTCCGCCGCCGAACGACGACATTAATTTTATCGCCGTGTCGTGCTCGACACCCGTAACGTCGCAAAACGCGCAGAACACCGCCTGTGCGCAATTATATCCCGAATTAAACAGTTTTTCTGCGGTTTCTCTGTGTTGCATAGCCGTTTCCCTTTTCGTGTTTTTTACTTACTAATGATTTTACTATCAATTCATCTCTATGTCAAGTGCAGGTATAATAATCGTTATTTTGGCAAAAATAGGTATCAGAGGTGTTTTGATGACTATTACCGTAATACGTGCTTTTGTATTTTATATATTGCTGACGTTGATGATGAAACTTATGGGAAAACGGCAGATAGGCGAAATGCAGTTGTCCGAACTTGTAACCACCGTCTTGCTTTCCGAACTTGCCGTTTTGCCCGTAACCGATAGCGATATACCGCTTCTTCACGGCGTACTGCCGTTGATTTTGTTATCTTCAATCGAGGTCATCGTTTCGTTTGCAAGTCGAAAGAGCAGACTCTTCCGAATCCTCTTAAACGGCAACCCTATTCTTCTGTACGAAAACGATAAATTCATAGAAGAAAACCTGACAAAAGCGCGTATGTCCACCGAGGACATCGAAGCGCAGGTACGGATAAACGGATTCGAGGGCATGAACGAGGTAAGCAAGGTAATGCTCGAACGCACAGGGAAAATGAGCGTTCTGCCTAAACAAAACGCTCAACCAAACCAATCGGGAGAATAAAATATGGGTAACTTTATTTGCGCAACCGTACTTTTGGCGATAGTTATAATATTCACGGCGGTAAATTCGGTAATAATCTGCAATTTCTGCGACGAGATGATAGAATTGATAGACAACGGCAAAACCGAAGACGCGGTAGAGTTTTGGAAATCAAAAAAGCCGTATATACAGATATTCGTGCGCGATGCGGAGATAGACGTGGTCAGCGCCGAAGCGGACGCGTTAGGCGAATCAATTTCTATCGAGGACGGCGAAGTTGAAATGGGAAGATTAAGACTCCGCGAAGCGATATCCGAACTAAAAAGCAGCGAAATGGTCACTTTCGGAAATGTTTTTTGATATATTGTTGACACGGTAGGATAAAAGATATATTATTATATAAAAGACAACAAAAAACGCGCTATCTCGGTCGGTTCCTTTTTCTTTCACTTCTATCCGCGTTTTTTATTTGTCGAATCTTACTATCATAATATGTTTAACAGTGTCGAAAAGCACATACGGAAAGGATAAAATATGAAAAGAATAAAACTCTCCCCTTCTGCCTTATCGTGCGACTTTGCAAACGCAGGTGTACAAATAGAAGAAGCGAAAAAAGGCGGTGCGGAATATCTGCATCTCGACGTTATGGACGGCATTTTCGTGCCGAATATCTCGTTCGGTCAGCCGGTTGTAAAATCGCTTGGCAAATGTACCGATTTAGTGCTTGACGTGCACTTGATGATAACCGACCCGATAAGATACATAGACGATTTTGTTGCGGCAGGTGCAGACATAATCACTATCCACGCCGAGGCAACCGACGATATCGAGGCGGCACTAAAAAAGATACGCGCTTGCGGTAAAAAAGCAGGTCTTTCGATAAAACCCAAGACCGAGGTATCGACCATACTTCCCTATTTGCACCTGTGCGACCTTGTGCTTGTTATGACGGTCGAGCCGGGGTTCGGCGGACAGAAATTCATGGCTGACATGTTGCCCAAATGCCAAGAATTGCGTGATTATGCCGAAGCGCATGACCTTGATTACGAAATAAGCGTTGACGGCGGTGTGTCGGCTGAAAACGCGCAATCATGCGTACTTTCGGGCGCAAACGTGTTGGTTGCGGGTAGCAGCGTTTTGGGCAAGAGCGATATTAAAAAAGCCGCCGAGGAGTTATTGGCGGCAGCAAACAAAATATAAATATAGTAAAGGCTTTCCGAAAATAAACGGAAAGCCTTTTTTGTTTAGATATACATATCCTCGTTCACGGTAAAGGAGTAAACCTCAACCGCGTCAGACTCGTTCTCGCCAAGACTTACTATGTATTCACCCGCTTTGAGCAGAGAATAATTCTCGGTCTTAAAGGCGATGTCGCTGTCGGTAAATTTAAGGCTTACGGTGCAACTTCCGCCGCAATTAAGAAGATCGCTTTTCACAGACGCGGCAAGGGTTTGACCTTGGTCAACGAGCGTGTTTTTAACGTAACAGTTCACGGTGCATATTCCGTCTGTGTCACCGATATTGCTTACAACGGCGCGGACATGAATATTCGCGTCGATGCGATGAAAATCTATAAAAAATATACCGAATTCTGCTCTCTTTTCCATAAAGACCTCACTATTTTAGTTTTACTTTTTTAAGCATAAGCGAATTTGTAACCACACAAACCGATGAAAACGCCATTGCCGCACCTGCAATTATGGGCGAAAGCAATCCGAACGCCGCTATCGGGATACCGATAACGTTATAGAAGAACGCCCAAAACAGGTTTTGCCTGATCTTGCGCATAGTCGCGCGTGAAAGCATTATCGCGTCCGAAACCGCGGCAATACCGCCGCCGACTAACACGATATCGCCCGATTCGATAGCAATATCGGTTCCGCTTCCGACCGCAAACCCAACGTCTGCAAGTGCGAGTGCAGGTGCATCGTTTATGCCGTCGCCTACCATTGCGACAACACCGTATTTGTTTTTGAGTTCGTTTACAATATTCGCCTTGCCGTCGGGCAGTATATTTGCGTTGTACCCGTCTGTACCGATAGTTTCCGAAACGTATTTTGCAATAGATTCGTTATCGCCCGTAACAAGCCGAGTGTGTATTCCAAGCGATCTGAGCCTTGATACCGATTGGTACGAATCCTCTCTTATCCTGTCCGAAACCGATATCGTAAGCACCGCTTTTTTGTCGATCGCGACAACCGAAACGGTGTTATGTTTTTCGGCAAGATGCTTAATATCAAGTTTGGTTTCACAAACCGATTCTATATAAGACGGTTTTCCGACAAGTACGTTCCTACCCTCTACCGTTGCCGAAACGCCGTAACCCACGACCGATTCGAAATCGGTACATTTAAGCAGTTCCCCGTCATACGCCGACACTATCGCAGTCGCTATCGGATGTTCCGAACGTGATTCCGCCGATGCGGCATACATAAGCGCATCAGGCACCGATCCGTCAAGAACCGTTATATCCGTCACACGCGGTCTTCCCTCTGTGACCGTGCCCGTTTTGTCGAGCATCAGCGCCTTTATCTTACAGGCATGTTCAAGCGCATCGGCGTTCTTTATAAGAATCCCCATAGATGCGCCCCTGCCGATGCCCACCATTAATGCCGTAGGCGTTGCAAGTCCGAGCGAACAGGGACAGGCTATAACCAATACCGAAATCGCGCTGTCGAGCGCAGACGAAACGTTTTTTGAAACTATATAACTTATACCGAACGTCAGTACCGCAACAGCGGTAACCGCAGGAACAAATATCGCAGAAACCCTGTCGGCGGTGTTCTGGATATGCGCCTTTGAAGATTGCGCGTCCTCAACAAGACGGATAATGTTTGACAGCACCGTGTCGTTCCCTACGCTCTCGGCGCGGAACAAAAACGCGCCCTTGCCGTTTACCGTACCGCCGATTACTTTGTCACCGACGTTTTTGCTTACGGGCATACTCTCGCCCGTCAGCATAGATTCGTCTATGTGCGTGATACCCTCGGTTATAACACCGTCGGCAGGTATCGCCTCACCGGGAAATACGCTGATTATATCGCCGATTACTATTTGATGCGCAGGTATTACCTGCTCTTTACCGTCGCGTATGACCGTTGCGGTTTTCGGGGTAAGGTCGATAAGTTTTTCTATCGCCTCGCTTGTTTTTGCACGTGCGCGTGATTCGAGCATTTTACCGAGCAAAACAAGCGTTATTATCATCGCGGAACTTTCGAAATATAGCGAACCGCCGTTAGAGAGCATACTGTATACGCTGTAACCGTAAGATGCGGTCGTACCCAACGCAACAAGCAGATCCATGCTCGGGCTTTTGTTTATAATAGAATGAAACGCACCCTTGTAAAAACGGTATCCGACGATAAACTGTATAGGCGTCGCTAACGCAAACTGCAACCGGCCGTTGTGCAAAATATGCAACAACTCCGTTTCGGTCGGCAGGAACATCAACGCCATCATAACAAAAAACGGCAACGATAATATAGCCGAAAAGCAAAAAAGCGTCAACGTCGAAACAAATTCGCGCCTACGCGCAAAACGTACGTCTTCGATAACCTCGTACCCTGCTTTTTTTATTGCTTTTTCAAGCACTTTTATGCTTATAACCTCATCGTCGTATTCCACCTCTGCCCTGCCGTTGGCATAGGAAACAGATGCAGAAAATACGCCCCGTTGGTTCATAAGCGCGTTTTCTACGGCGGAAGAACAGCGTACGCATGACATTCCGCCGACTTTTATTACCGTATAGATTTTCATTTCACCGTCGCTTTAAAACCGATAGCGTTCACCGCATCGGCAAGTTCGTTTAATGCCACCTTTTCGGGAATATAAGTTACGCACACATCGCCCGATTTAAGGTCCGCTTCGGCTTTCTTAACGCCTTTTACAGATTTAAGCGCAGATTCTACCCTCGCTTTGCAATGGTTGCAATGCATACCTTCTACCGAAAGTGTACAAACTTCACTTTTTGCAAATAACATATCTATTTCAACTCCTTTTTTTAACTGCGCGAAAGCGCAATATAACTGCCGCATGGCAATATCACTGCGCGAAAGCGCAATATAACTCGCCGAACACAGCGAGGCGAATATAACTCCTTCTGTTCTACATAGTGATATTCCGTACTTCGTACGGAGTTATATTCCGCGCGTTGCGCGGAGTTATATTCTGCGCGTTGCGCAGAGTTATATTTTGCGCGTTGCGCAAAGTTATTTTTTAGAATGGCAATGCTCGGCAAGCGCACAGCCGCTGCAACCGCAGCCGCAACCCGATTTGCCCGATTTTTTGTCTTTTATGATCTTATACAATGCCAATCCGAGTATCAAAACCAATACCGCCGATACTGCAATCGTCGCACCGTTTTCTATGATCCAATCAAGCATATAATCAACTCCTCTTGCTCGGTTTTCTCAAAAGCATATAAAGGAAGAACACCGAAACCATAAGTGCAGATACAAGTCCGTAAATATTCATGTTTCCGCCGAGAGCAGAGCCGAACTGATAAATAATAAGCGAAACAACATAGGCGAAAACACATTGATATGTAATCGCAAAAGCGGTCCATTTAGCCGAATTCATCTCGCGCCTGATCGCGCCCATCGCCGCAAAACAGGGAGCGCAAAGCAGGTTGAACGCAAGGAATGAATATCCCGCAAGCGCGCTCATTCCGCCGAAATTAAGTACGCCGAATACCGCGGCAACTTCTTCTTTTGCGATCAATCCCATAATAGTAGCAACGGTAGCGGTTGTAGTGCCGAACCCGAGCGGAACAAACAGCCAAGAAATAGCACCACCGAGCATATCAAGCAAACTCTTTCCGCCGTCGGGAGTTTCGGTAAAGAATCCCCAAGCACCGCTTGCGTCTGTACCGAAGCAAGAACCTGCCCAGATAACGACCGCCGAAAGCAATATTACCGTACCCGCGCGCTTGATAAACGACCAACCGCGTTCCCACATCGAATGGAACAGCGTGTTTAGTGTCGGCATGTGGTATGCGGGAAGTTCCATTACAAAAGGCGCGACGTCGCCCGAAAACATCTTGGTCTTTTTAAGCATGATACCCGAAAGGAGTATTGCCGCAATACCAAGGAAATATGCGCTGGGAGCGACCCACCATGCGCCGTCGAAAAGTACCGACGCGATAAGCGCGATGATCGGAAGTTTCGCACTGCAAGGAATAAACGTGGTGGTGATGACGGTCATACGCCTATCGCTTTCGTTTTCAATCGTGCGCGACGCCATAATACCGGGAACACCGCAACCCGTACCGATAAGTATGGGAATAAAGGATTTACCCGAAAGACCGAACTTGCGGAATATCCTATCCATCACAAACGCGATACGCGACATGTAACCGCAGGCTTCAAGGAACGCAAGGAACAAAAACAGCACAAACATCTGAGGAACAAACCCCAAAACCGCGCCGACACCGCCGACAATGCCGTCTTGGATTAACGAGTAGAGCCAGTTCGCAACTATCGGTTCGCCGCTATCGTCCAAAAGCAGATTATCAAACATCACGGGAATGCCTATTATCCACGTGCCGTAATCGGCAGGATCGGGCGCACCCTCGAAAATAGGTTCGACGATTTTTGATATATCGTACCCTTCAACTTGGAGTAATTCTCCGTAAGATAAATACGCTTCTTCAAATGCGCCGTAATCGGATCCGTCAAACGCCGATTTTATCTCATACGCGCCCAAAACGTCTGCATTTCGAGCGTCGTTGATTATGGTTTCGAGTTCTGCATTTTCAAATATCATCTTCGAACCGTAAGATTCAACCGCCGCTTCGTATTCGCCTTTTCCCGAAAGATGCCAACCGTCGCCAAACAGTCCGTCGTTTGTCCAGTCGGTCACCCATGCGCCGACCGTGGTTACCGAAATATAGTACACCAAAAACATGATTACCGCAAAAATCGGCAACGCAAGGACTCGGTTTGTTACAACACGGTCTATCTTGTCCGAAACGGTAAGTTTTCCCTCGTTTTTGCGTTTGTAGCATTTCTTTATCAACTGCGATATATATTGATACCGCTCGTTGATGATTATACTGTCCGCCTCGTCGTCAAGTTCCGCTTCTGTCGCTTTTATGTCTTCTTCGATATGCGCCATCGTATCGGCAGGAAGCGAAAGCGATTCAAGCACCATGTGGTCGCGCTCAAATATCTTTATCGCGTACCAGCGTTGCTGTTCTTGAGGCATACCGTGCACCGCCGCCTCCTCGATATGTGCAAGTGCGTGTTCGACCGCGCCCGAGTAGGAATGTAACGGAACGGTAGGTTTGTGCGAATTAGCCGCCTCGATAGCCATATCGACAGCCTCGTCAATGCCGTCGCTCTTTAATGCCGATATAACCACGACCTTGCAACCGATCGCGCGTGAAAGTATATCAAGATTAATGGTATCGCCGTTTCGGTTCACAACGTCCATCATGTTAATGGCAACAACAACGGGAATACCGAGTTCGATAAGTTGAGTGGTAAGATAAAGGTTACGCTCAAGGTTAGTGCCGTCAACAATATTAAGTATGGCGTCGGGACGCTCGTTTACGAGATAATTCCGCGCAACGACCTCTTCCAACGTGTAGGGAGATAGAGAGTAAACGCCGGGCAAGTCGGTTATAATAACCCCTTCCCGCTTTTTGAGTTTTCCCTCTTTCTTCTCAACCGTAACCCCCGGCCAGTTTCCTACAAACTGATTAGAACCCGTAAGCGCGTTGAACAACGTCGTCTTACCGCTGTTGGGGTTACCTGCAAGTGCGATCCTTATATCCATTTCCTGTTTTTCCCTTTCGATATATGCGAGTTAGCGTAGGCTAACTTATAAACATAAAAATGCAGAGAGCATCACTCTCAAATTCAAAAAAATATTATTCGACCTCGATAAGTTCGGTATCCGCTTTGCGCAACGACAGTTCATAACCGCGAAGATTAACTTCTATCGGGTCGCCGAGCGGTGCGGCTTTGCGGATATAAATCTCCACACCCTTGGTTATGCCCATATCCATAATTCGGCGCTTAAGCGCACCCTCTCCGTGAACACGCACAACCTTTACGGTGTCACCGATTCTCGCATCACGCATTGTCTTCATAAATCTATCCTCCGATCCTATCGGCATACAGTCGAGTTAGCCTTTGCTAACCGTATTTTTATGATACGCCAAACCCGTCCTTTTGTCAACGATTTTTTTGTAGAATTTTGTCTTTTCAGCGTAACAGTGACAATACTGCAACCGCTGACGCATTTTATTTGTGCATCTTGAACAAACAAATAGTTTTAAGTTGTTTTAAAAAGTTGATTGACGAAATTTGAAACAGGGTTTATAATGTAGTGGATATTAATATATTATGGGAGGTAATTATGAAAAAATTACTGTTAAGATTAGTGGCATTGCTCACTATCGCCGCGTCGCTCTGTGCAATGATACCGTTTACGGCATCGGCAGACGAGTTTGACAACGTTTTTGAAATTGAAATCAACGGTGTTGACTGCTCGACCGGCAGCGGACGAGTTATTCTATACCCTAACGATAGCGATACCGTTCGTTATATCAAATCCGATGACTATCAGTCGAACAACTTTTACGAACGTAACGTTTTAGTATTCAATGCCGACGGCAGACTTGTCGAAGCAGGTAAAAATCTCCAAGACGACGGTCCTCAGTTGGGTATCAACATACCCGCAGGCGGATTTATGGTCGCTTTCAGAACCGGCACGAAGTTGGATAAGTGCTTCAAAGCCGTTACCGACGGCGTTATGTTTGCCAACTCCACCATATCGGTTATTCATGAAGTCTACGCAAGTTATGACGATAAAAAAATCACAATAAAATACAATAACGCAGAGCCTGTTCCCGAAGATGCGATATCTTTCCTTTTCGTAGGTAACAGTTCTACGTATTACAGCGGTACACCTCTTATGTTCAAGGCGCTTGCAGAGGCTGCAGGTGTAAATATCGAGGTTATCTACTGCACTTACGGCAGCGCTTATCTCCATCAGTTCGCCGATACGAACCACTCAAACGGTCAGGCACTGCGCAGAAAATTAAGCGAAAGAAGTTACGACTATGTTGTACTTCAGGACGCAGCGGCATCGACTTACGATACCACCAAACCGCAGGTTGAAAAGTTGCTTCCTCTCATCGAGGACAACGGCGCAACAGCGTTGCTCTACATGCGCTACTCTGCGGCAAGTACTGCACAGGGAATAGCCCAAAACGCTAAAAAGCATTACGATAACTATACTACTCTCGCAAAAGATTTTTCACTTACCTGCGCTCCTTCTGCAGAAGCATTCATCTTCTCTGCTACACAGTACCCCGATATCAATCTTTATGCCGATGACGGCGGACACCATTCCAAAGCGGGCGCTTATCTTGCCGCTTGTACTTGGCTTTACTCCTACCTCGGCATCAACCCTGTCGGCAACACCTACACGGCATTTATGCCCGAAGAAACCGCGGCTAAATTGCAGGGCTGTGCATTGAAAGCATGTGAAGAAGGCTATTTCGAAAGAGAAAACAACGATATCTTCACTAACCCGAAGATCAACGAAACTGACAAGGATACAGACACTTCTTCTTCCGAATCCGACACTTCTTCCGAAACCGATGAATCGTCCAAAACCGATGAATCGTCCAAAACCGACGAATCGACCGAAAGTTCCGCAGACGTGGAAGAACCCGCAAATAAATCCCTCACATGGCTTTATTGGGTAATCGGCGGTATCGTGCTCGTGGGCGGTATCGTTGCGGCAATACTCATTTCCAAAAAGAAATAAGGAGTCATCTATGAAAAACAAGAAAATCGTCGCATTATTGCTTTGCGCAATCATGCTTTTCGCGGCAATGCCGTTTGCGGCATACGCTGCACCGAGTTATTGGGGTTATGATTCCTATAACACCATTAAGAACCCCGGCGCTCAGGAAATCACTGCCTACCCCACCACGTTGACCAAAGTCAATGCGACCCAATACAAGATGACCAGCAAAACCGATGCAGGTACGCTTACTTCTACGTTCGAGGAAAAGTCTTGGGGTATGTTCAACCTCGGTTCTTGGACGTTGGTTGACAACAGCGGCAAAACCCATACCTTCCTTGCTGCTTCCACCGACTGGGAATACGTTTACCGTACCCAAAAGACCGCTACAAGCAAGTACGTTTGGTCGGGCGGTAACCACGGTAACGAAGTACTTGTTTCGCTTAAATTCTATAACGGCGACACGGGTGCGGAAATCAACCTTTCAAACGGTCAAAGCATCACCGTAAACAAACTCCACATCATCGAAAAGAGCAAACTCTTGTTTAAAGACGATACCGACGGCGACGGCTACGGTTACAAGAACAAGACCGACTCTTACAGCGCCAGCGACGTTTATGCAAACGCTACCCGTAAATATACCATTACAGGTCCTCAGATAAAACTCAACGTCGACTACGAATATATCAAAGACACCTATCATCAACTTTCCTACACCTGCATGTTCCCGATAAATAAAGCATACGGCAACTACTGCGATTTGTATAACCAATCGGGCGGCAAGATAAAGACTGTCAACACCGCGACAATCGCACAAGGTCAGTTTGACAGACCCAACTCCGCTACACGTGCAGTAATCTACGGTACTACCGATGCAAGATACAAGTTCGACGTACACGTAAATACTTTTGTAGATTCGCTCGACAGCCTAAAGAACTCCTACAAGACCATGTACTGGAACATGAACGCAAGCAGCAACAAGATCTACTTCTCGAAGTATCAAGACGGTTCTGCTACCAAGATCGCATCGGGCACACAGTTCCATACCGAATGCGTTTGGAAGTTCTTCTTTGACGCTGACAAAGACGGACTTGACGATGATACCGCGACCAATACCCAAAACCTCGTTTTAGGTAAGGACTTCTTCGGTACACACAACTGGAAAAAATATTACGCAGACCTCACCGACGGTGTTGCGAACAACACCATTTCCTTTACCGATACCGATTGGTTCACTTTCTACTACCACCCCGATTTGACAGAACAGGAAAATATAAGCCAACAGAACTCCAACGCACTTGGCGGTGTAGGTACTGTAGGTTACGATCTCGGAACCGTTCACAACCTCTCAAAGGTTCGTGTCAATACCTTCTTGGGCAACTACTCGGGCGTCATCGCTCCCGAATCTATTGCGGTTGAAGTTTCGACCGACGGAACAACTTATACCGAAGTCGGCAAAAAAACCTTTGCAAAACCCGCAGCAGACAACAAAACCGTTGGTTGGGTTGAATTTAACCTTAACAACACCCAAGCAAGATACGTTCGAATAAAAGTTGATTTGAACGGCGTAATGGCATTTATTAACGAAATCGAAGTATACGGCTCGGAAATTAAAGTTCCCGACCCCATCGATCCCAAACCCGAGATTCCCAAACCCAATATAGATTATTCCAAACTCACCAACATAGCGTTGAAAAAAGACTACGAGGCAGAAAAATACGGTTCTTACACCGCAAACCTTACCGACGGCGTTGCTACCAACACTATGTCTTATAACAATAACTGGTTTGCATTCGCAAACAACCCGAGCGGTCCTCAGCCCAACGGCAACGCGCCCGACAGAATCGGTACAGTTGTAATCGACCTCGAAGATAAGTTTGACATCAGCGCGGTTAAGATCAATGCGGTTCAAAACGAAACTTCGGGCATAACCGTACCTGATTCCGTAAAAGTATACCTTTCCAATGACGGCAAAACTTGGGGCAAAGCAACTTCGCTCTACGTTCCCGACCTCTACGATACCACAACCGACAAAGCGTTCGCTATCGAAGGCGTTGTAGAAGGAACAGCATCTTACGTTAAAGTTGAATTTGCACTCGGCTCAAGAATGTTTGTATTCTTTAACGAAATCGAAGTTTACGGCACCGAAGCCGAAGATGACGATGACGACGAAACCAGCGGCGGAAACAACGATGACGACGACGAAACCAGCGGCGGAAACAACGATGACGGAAACAACGGCGGAAACGACGATGACGATGACGACGAAAACGGCGGCAGCACCACAGAAGGCAAACTCGGCGACATCGACGCTGACAGCGATATCGACGTTGCAGACTATATTCTCGTTAAACGTGCAGTTTTGAAGAACTACACTCTCAGCGACGCACAATTCGACGTTGCAGACGTTGACGCCGATAATGACGTTGACGCAGCAGACTACGTACTCGTTAAACGTATCGTTTTGGGTACTTACACAGTTAAATAAACACACCATACAAAACCTGCTCTGCGTATATGCAGAGCAGGTGTTTTTTAGTCAAAGTTTCCTATTGACGATAAATGAAAAATGTAGTATAATTAGGTAGTAAAAATTTCTCACGGAGGAAAATGCATGAAATCAATCAAAAGAACAGTTGCCATAACCGTTCTTTCCGCTTTGCTTATGACAGGTTTTGCTTTTGCAGTGCCTTTCACCGCAAGCGCGGCTTATGACAACAACCCCACCTTTTCCATCACGGGCACAAACACCACACCTCCCGCAAACACCCACAGCGGCGTCTACCTTTACCCCAACACGGGTAGTTCGGCTAAGACGGTTTATTGGAATAACTACAATTTCCGTTATTCTAAGTTGATGATATTCAACTCCGCAGGCAGAATTGTCGAATGCGGCGGCGACCTTTACAGTGACAGTTCCAGTATCACCGGTGCGCCTCAACTTTCGGTAACTATCCCCGCAGGCGGTTTTATGGTTGCTTTCGGTCATAACAACACCAATTTGATGAAGGCATACAACGTAGTAATGGAAGGCGCAATGCTTTACAACTCTACCATGTCTGTCATTTACGAATTGTACGGAAGTTACAGCGGAGGCACTCTTACTCTCAGATACAACAACCCCAAACCCGCGTCTGCTAACGCAAAGAGATTCCTTTTCGTTGGTAACAGTACCACCTACTTCAACGGTTCGCCTATCAAGTTCAAGGCTATGGCTGCTGCCGCAGGTATCGAAGTAGACGTTGTATACTGCACAGTAGGCAGTTCTTTCCTTGAATGGTTCGCTGATGAAAGCCACAGCGCAGGTAAACAGTTCCGTAACTTACTCAGCACTCAAAAGTTCGATTATGTCGTATTCCAGGACGCAGCAAGTGCAAACTACGACAGAACCAAACCTGCAATAGATAAAATGATGCCGTTGGTTAAGGCAAACGGCGCAGAGGCTTTGCTTTACATGCGCTATTCCGCTGCAAGTACCGTTGACCAAATCAGAACCAACGCAATCAAGCACCACAATAACTACACCAAGATTTCCAGAGATTTAGGTCTTGTTTGCTCTCCTGTTGCAGATGCATTCGTGCACTACGCAGAAAAGTATAACGACCCCACCACTCTTTACGCTTCCGACGGAGGCCACCACTCTAAAGAAGGTTCTTACCTCATCGCAGCAACATGGCTTTACTCCTTCCTCGGCGTAAACCCCGTAGGCAATACTTATACTGCAGATCTCTCTGCAAGCATGGTACAAAAACTTCAACAGTGCGCTAAGATCGCTGTAGAAGAAGGCTATCCCTACCCCGGTCAAGAAACCACTTATACCGAAAACGGCGTAGCATACCAAAACATCGCACTCAACAAAAAATACGACGTTAACGGCACTGTATATTCGGGCAGTTGGACAGACGAAACCAAAACCAAGTATACCGACGGTATCATCGCAATAGACGGTTCCGATACCGCTAACGGTTGCTGGAAGGGCAAAACCGTTGACGTTACCATCAAACTCGAAGAACGTTACAACCTCAAGAATATCCGCGTTGATATGTACGGCAACTCCGGTTGGGGACTTGTTGACCCTGTAAACTTCCAGGTAAAAGTTGCTGTTTCCGATAACGGCACAACATTCACCGACATCGGTACTGCCACAATGGGCGCAGAAAAGGTTAACGGCGACTGGAAATTCCGCGAATTTAACCTTAAAACCGGCAAAGACGACCTTACGGCAAGATTCGTTCGTCTTACCTTCTCCAACAAAGGCGACCCCAACAAGGAAACCAACTTCTTCTGGTTGAGCGAAATCCGCGTATACGGTAAGAAATCTGCCGACCAAAGCGGTATTCCCGATAGCGGCTCCACTCCCGAAAAGAGCGACAGCCTCGTATTCGGTAAAGAATATACATCTCTCACCGATCCTAACAGAGATACCTTTTTAGATGACGGAAAAGTATTAACAAACGGCGTAAAAGGTGAACTCAACGTAAACCAAAACGGAGTATATGCCGGTTGGAATGCACCCGATGCAACAAAGGGCTTCTCGGTTGAACTTCTCTTCGACCTTGGAAGCACAAAGAAATCCGACACATATACCGCGTATATGGCAGGCGGCAACTGGGGCATCGCGCTTCCTAAGGACGTTATTTCTATGGAAGTATATACTTCCGACAAAGCAAACAGCGGTTTTGAACTTGTTGCTACTGCGCCTCTCGGCTCTGCAAAACTTACCGCAAGCACCGACACTTGGAAAACCTACACTATAACCGCTACTGCAGATAAAGCAGTTTCTGCAAGATATGTAAAAGTTGTTCTCACTCACAAACCCGTTGAAAGCGAAGACGGAAAAGCATACATCTGGGTTGACGAAGTTGAAGTATTCAACCTCAAGACTGGTAGCGGCAATACCGACGATGATACCAACACAAAGAACGTAGCACTCGGTAAGGATTACGAAGGCGGCGATGTTTCTCCTGTAAATCCTTCCTACTCCGCTAACCTCACCGACGGTCAGGCAAATACCGAAGGCAAATTCGACTCTACCTGGTACGCTCTCTACTACCACAAGGACGCTACTTCTGACAAGATCACCGCTCCTAACGGTATCGGTACTATCATCATCGACCTCGAAGACGTAGTTGACGGTATCACCGATGTTAGAGTTGACGTTTGGAACTGCAACTCAAGCGGCATACTTCCCGCTAAGGGCATTACCTTGTTCGTTTCCGAAGACGGTAACACCTACACCGAAGTAGGCGAACTCGATATTCCTAACGGCGACGCTCCCGCTTGGGCAACCATCAGCACCGACAACATCTCTGCAAGATACGTAAAACTTGTTGTAGAAACTCAGGCTGTATGGACATTCCTTAACGAAATCGAAGTTCTCGCTGATCCCGACTATGTTCCCGATAACGGCGCAACAGACGGTAAACTCGGCGACATCGACGCTGACGGCGATATCGACGTTGCAGACTATATCCTCGTTAAACGTGCAGTTTTGAAGAACTACACTCTCAGCGACGCACAATTCGACGTTGCAGACGTTGACGGCGACAACGACGTTGACGCAGCAGACTACGTACTCGTTAAACGTATGGTTCTCGGCACTTACAAAGCATAATAAGTTAATAATAAGAAACGTCGCAAGGATTTAACCTTGCGACGTTTTTTTGTTTAATATTTAAGCCTTTTTATATTCTTTCAACGAGAACTCGCGCAAAATCAATATCAACGCAAGTACGAAAGCAACAAAATCGGTTATCGGTGCGGCATACAAAATACCGTCCAATCCCATATACAAGGGTAGAATGTACATCAACGGAACGATAAGCAAAATCTGTCTTGTAAGCGAAAGTATAACGCCCTTTACAGGCTTTCCGATAGCCGAAAAATAGTTCGCTACCGTCATTTGTATACCCGCAAAAACTATCATCGAGAGGAAGATTCTCATGGTTTTAACAGCAAACTCGGTATAAAGTTCATTACCCGAACCGAATATGGCGATTATGTATTCGGGTATGAATTGGAAACAGAGGAATCCCACAGCGGCAACCGATGCGCAGATACTTGCGGCAAGTACGCATACCGTTTTCGACCTGTCCAAACGGCGTGAACCGTAATTATAACCCGCTATCGGCTGCATACCCTGCGCCATGCCGATGAATACCGAAATAAGTATCGAATTAACCTTCATTACAACCGCGAACACCGCTATCGGGATATACGTGTCAGCCTCGGCTAATTCGAGGTGCGCATATTTATCCAACTGACTGTTCATGACTATCTGAACGATACATATTGCGACTTGGTTAATACAGTTGCTCATACCGAGCGATGCTACCTTATACATTCGTCTGATATCAAGGGCGAAACTCGATTTGCTTATCTTGACCGACTTAAATTTACCGAAATAGCATATCGCGATAACAAACGAGATGACCTGCGATATAACCGTCGCACCTGCCGCACCTGCCATGCCCCAGGAGAAACCCCAGTCGCACACGAACAGCGCGTCAAGACCTATATTGATAACCGCACCGACAACCATGCACATCATGGAAAAGTCAGGAGCGCCGTCAGCACGGATAAAGTTGCTCGTTACGTTGGTGAGAATCAAAAACGGCATACCGTATATAACCACTTTTGCATACTCGTAAGCAAGTTCGAGCGTTTCGCCGCTGCCGCCGAACAGTTTAAGCAGTTCAATGCAGAAAACATGCGCCAATACCGAATAAACAACACCCAATATAAGCGCAAGACCAAGCGCGTTGCCGATGCATTTTGACGCCTCGTCGCGGTTACCCTTTCCGAGTTCTATCGAAAAGCGCGAAGCACCGCCCACACCTGCCAAGACCGATATTGCGATACAGATAGTCGTAAGCGGAAACGCAACCGCCGTTGCGGCATTTCCGACGGGACTGACAAAGTTACCTATAAATATCTGGTCGACGATATTATATAGCGAACTGACGACCATCGCCACTACGCTCGGTAGGGCAAATTTACGCAACAGTTTCGATATTTTTTCGTGTCCAAGCGAATTATCCGCCTTTTTTACATCATTATTCATAATTATTAACCCTCGATTTTCAACATGCTTAAAGAGTATATCACATGTTTCGACAAAAATAAACATGATATAGTTACGAAAAATTGCACCTTCGGGTATTGCGTTTTTGGTGAACACGCGGTATAATGTAGTGTAAAGTATAAAAGGAGAGAATAATATGAAATCTTCTGTATTTGAATCTTCCATATTACGAACCGCCGTATTTATTATACTTGCCTTAATTATCGGGTTCGGTGTGGCATTCGCGTCTTTCACCGCTTTCGGTTATCAGGAAAGCAAACTCAAAAACAATGACGTCACAAAAACCGAACTGTCTATCGACCAAAACGGCACTTTCAGCGGAAAATTCCGTACCGAAAAAACCGGAAGACAAATAAGCGGTATTAAATACAAAGTAGAGGACGGCAACCTGTATATAACCGTTCTTGCCACCATAGGCGAGAAAAAAGCGCTTGAAACCGACAAAGACGGTTATGCAACCTTAACGATCGAGGGTCTGCCTGAGATAGAAGAAGTATTTTACCGCACCAAAGATAAAGATGAATCTTTAACTGTTGATTGGAGTTAACGAATGAAGCGATTTATTTTAACTGTTATTGCTTTTGTCATGATGTTTACGCTCTGCGCATGTGGCAACGGCGACGGAGAAACCGTGCTTGGCGAGGGCTTAAAACTTGCAGGACGCGAAACAGGTAACGAAGCGGTGGAATACAGTTTCACCTACCCCGAAGAATGGGAAATCTGCCGTAACGACGGCGTTATTGAATTACAGTACGACTGTGACGAAAGCGAAATGACCGCACAGTATGCAACTATATCGGTGCTTTCGTTCGACCTTGCCGACGCCAACCAGACCGCAAAAAGTTATTGGGAACAGCACGAAAAGGAAGTAGAGTCGATATACTCCGACTATAAACTTCTTGACACCGAGGAATACAACGAAGAAGGCAAAATGCTTGACGATTCCCCTGCGTTAAAGGTAAAGTATTCGGGCAAGATAAACGACCGCGAATACGTAAACGAGCAGGTAATATGCTGCCGATACGGATCGGTATATCTTATAACGCTTGTTGTACCCGAGGAATATACGGAGAAAGTCACGGGCGTACTTGGCACGGTAATAAATAATTTCAATTTCGCATAAATTTTTTCGAAAAAAGTATTGACAAACGATTAAAGATATGCTAAAATCACTTTCGTTGCCGATAGTGCAACAAAGTTTGGAGGTTTAGCTCAGCTGGGAGAGCATCTGCCTTACAAGCAGAGGGTCACAGGTTCGAGCCCTGTAGTCTCCACCATGAAAAAAGCACTTGCATATGCAAGTGCTTTTTTCAATGATATCCGTTCCTTGCGGAACGGGTGATATAGTTGTCGCTATGATATCTGCTTCGCAGATGATATACGCTTCGCGTATGAAGGAACGGATATTATATCATGCTTGCGTAGCAAGTATATCATACGGCATACGGGGTCCCCGAAAATCGAATTTTTCGGGGTGAATATCCGTATATCATATCGCGCTAGCGATATATCATTGAAAAGATTATAGTTATGTGATATAATTAAAACAAAGAGGTGATTGTTTTGTTATTTGGTAAAAAGAAAAAGTTGATTGAATATTTATCAAAAAAGCAAGCAAACAAATCATTAACCGCCTTTGATACAATTCTTTCAGACTATCTTTCTGGTTCATTGAAAGAAAGATTGCACGAACTGGCTATGAAGAAAATCAGTATCCATATTGATTGGCTGTCTGATTATAAGTGTATTAATATCCAAGGAAATGTCAGCGATTATTACTTTGATATCCAAATTGAGGCGGAAACATTTTCTATCGCTTACGATAAAGACGAACCAGATGATGCAACGGAATTTGTTTTGCAAGATGTGTCGTCGTTTTATACTGCCATAGAGAATGCAATTCTGAAGATTAAATAACTCGCAAAACAAATTCTTCACCATAAAAAACAACAAGTTTCCCGTTTTAAGCAGGAAACTTGTTTTTTTATTAAGGTATCAACACAACGTAATTATAAACCAAACAGCCGACAACTGCGATAGCGAGTACCGATTGTGTTGCCAACCATTTTTTCGAGTTCTCCGAAAGAATACACATCAACGACGCAAGACCGACTATCAACACCCCTGCTATCAGAAAAATCGACGTGCTCGTTTCGGGAGTTGACGAGTTTGCCATAATCTGCACGAATATTTTTTCGGGAAGCAGAAAGAACGAAATTACGGCGCAAACAAAGACGATTGCGCAGATTATTACGGAAATTACCGTTATTTTGCTGTATCGAGCAGTTTCGTTAGGCTGATTCATATCCTATTTTGCGTCCTTATCATAGATAAACGTCCAAACACATTCGGTATGGAACTCCGTACCCGCATCGACCTTGGTAGGAACGCCGTCTTCGTACTTCGAGAAGTAAATTTTGTTGCTTCCCGCGTTCATATCCCAGTACATGGTCTTGTAGCCGTTTTTCAAACTGTCGAGCGAGTCGACAAAAGTATTGACGCTGACGTCGAGTTTGAAGCGTTTATCGACGCTGCCGTACATGACCGCGCGTGTAGCGGCGTTGGGACGGTAGAAAAGACTTTGCGTGATTTCGGGAGTTTCGATAGACTTTATCTTCTTGCCCGATTGGTCGTACATATCACAGAAATTTCCGTACTGTTTGCTAATCGGGAACATGCAGGTGTAGGAAAGTTGATGATAAGTGTCTTTTACGTATTCGTAATCAACGTTGAGTTTTATCTGAGGGCCCGTAACGGTGTATTTACGGGTGGCGTTTGCATAGATATCGGCATCGGTATAGGTTTCCTTATCCTTGTGTCTGTAACCGTAGCCGTCGCCGTCGGTGTCGTCTTTAAAGAGCAGATTGGTCTTTTCGATAATGTGAAGTTTGTTTAAGACAACGCTGTCGCCGTCGTTTTCAAGTACGATTTCTTCTTCGGTTTCGGCGTTATAGAATTTAAGCGAAACGAGAATTTCGTTACCGTGGTTACCGCCCGACCAAACGTACTTGCTGTCCTCGGTCTTTTGGGTACGGTAAACATATTCCAAATCGGTAGAACCCGACGCGAAAATACGCGAAGTTCCGTCGTTATCAACGATGCTGAACTTGCCGAGGTTAAACGTACCCCAAGTTTTCTCGTCGAAAGTAACCGTCATCTTACCTGCTTCGGTGGTGTAATCAATAGTATACTTCGATTTATTCACACGGGTAAACGTCATCTCGTGAGCATCTATAACGTCGGGCGCACCGACGTTTTCTATCGTCGCATATTCACCATAACCCCAGTATTCGGGATACATAACCGTTTCCTCCGATGTTTCTGAAATGTCGCTTTCGGTATTTTCGGATACCGAACTTTCGTCTGTTGCGTCATCGCACGAAGCCAACGCAGAAACACACATAAAAACTGCCAAGAACAAAATAAATACTTTTTTGAGATTCATAAATTTATCCTATCCCCCATTCGTCCGAAACATCATCATAACTTACGTCCGGTGCCTGATATTGCAACTCACCTGCTTTGAATCCCGACGGGATAGACAGGTATATATCGCTCGGTATAGTGTTGGAGTAGTCCTTAATACGCATCACCATAACCGTTTTACTGCCCTCGGTTATCTCGATAACGGCAAGACGGCCGTCTTCTTCGAAATAATAGTTGTTTTTACCGCCGTAAGAACTTCCCGACATCGTCTGTGTCGCAAAACTTTCGCAGTAATAAGACTTACCCTCAAACGTTTTAACGCTGCTTGTCGAGGGTTTAGCAAACATCGTCGCGGTGTATCCCTCAAAAAGGAACGCCTGACCCGGAGCACCGACAACAGTATCGTAGTAAGACCTGTTTACATATAACTTGTGTATACATTTTTTGTCATAGAGTTGATATTTATCAAGCGAATCGTTGCTATGGTCTTCGATCGTCGTTACGACCTTGCCGTCGGTCGCCTGAGTAAAGTCGTAAGTAGAGCCGTTGTTGGTAAATTCCATTGTAAACCAAAAGGAATTCATATCCATTTCGCCGTAAAACTCCGCCGTGCGCGACGGGTATACGGTTTCGGGTTGTGAAGAAGTGTTTCCCTCTCCGTTACATGCAACGAGAGAAACCAAAAGCAACACAGTTATAATTATTGCTGTAATACGCTTCATTACAATTATCCTTCCAAACTATATTAACTTCATTATAAACCCATTTGGCGATTTATGCAACATTTTTTTGATGTCGTTAAATAAAAGAAGATTTTTGCCCGTTTGAGCAAAAATCTTCGCATTATTCGCTGTTATTTTTTTATCTGAACTCCAAAATATAGCCTTGACCGTCTTGGTATACCCATGCACGGTTTTCGTTCGGTTGCGAACCGCAGTCAAACCCGTCGGGAGTAAGGTTCGTGCCGTTTGACGAGAAGTAATAACTTCTTCCGTCCTTACGCGCCAATACCACACCGACGCTGTTGCCGTAGACTGTCACCATGTAATCGTATTCAAACGGAATCACAACCTCGCTTCCGTTTACAAGACCGTATTTCAAAAGTGATTCTTCGGTGACGCTGTATTCGCCGCCTAGCCAATCCTCGCCAACGTTGGAGTCGGTCACAGCCTCTCTGCATATAACCGCGCCTTGGTTGGGATAAATCGCCAAACCGTCGCCGTTTTCGTCGTTGAACCATTCGTATGCGTGTTTGTCAAACGTCGAATAAAAACTGTAACTGCTGTTTATCGCGCCGTGGCCGAAATGCTCGGTAGAAACCGTGACTTCGCCTAAATCGTCAAACCCGAACATAACCGCATATTTGCCGTTATGTGAATCCAGATCCCCCGCAAGGAATCCGTCACAGCAGGGATAAAGATACTTGCCGTTTACGGCATGATAAAACGTGCCTTTTGTCGCATTGAAAAAGCGAGTAACAGAGCCGTCGTAAACCGCGGTTACATTTATGATAACGTTGGTGATACAGTCAATCGCGTTAAGTTCGCTTTCTTTTGTGTAGGCGACGCGGTAAGACGTCGCATCGCGTTCGGGTATAAGTATCATCGCCTCATCAAGCCCGTCAACTTCAACGTCCGATTCGGAATCCGAAGAATCTTCGGAAGATTCGTCAAAACTTTCTTCTTCCGAAACAGTTGAAGACGCGCTTTCAAACGATTCGTTAACGTTTTGAGAAACATAATTATCGGGCATAGACGTGCTGTACCAAGGCTTGTTGGTGCTTGACGTTGCGTTATTATCAGACTCGGTTTTGCTGACCGTACCGTCTGCCGACGATTGCTCGGTCACGCTCTCGCCGCAAGATACAAGTAAGAACGCAAAACAAATCAAAACCAAAACTATTGATAATGAAATCTTCTTCATATTTAAACCTCATAAAACATCGGTTCAATAAAAAGGTCAACTTTTTTTATCGAACCTATGCTTACATCTCGGACAGGTAACGGTAATACTGCCTCTGCCGCGCGGAACACGCAAACGCGATTTGCATTTCGGACATTTAAAATAACGGTGCCGACGGTCGGATAAACGTTTAAAAAACGCTGTCACACCGCTAAACTTCTTTTTTAAATCGTTCCAAAACTTCAAAAACGCGATATTCTCTTTCTGACGCTTGTATATATTGCGCGAAAACGTGCGCATCAACCATACGGAAAGCAAAATCAGTTGAAGCAGCGAGAACACCAAGTCGGCAATCCCGTAGGTGAAAAAGGTTACTAAAGCACAGACAAGCGAGATTAAGACCAAAGCAAAACCTAATTGGTCGTTGCCGTATCTGCCGATCATGAATCTGCGGAACAAAAAATCACTTCCAGAAAAATTTATTTGTGCTTGGATTCAAACTTCCAAGCCGAAGCGCACATCTCGTCAAGACCGCGAGTTGCCTTCCAGCCGAGTTCGTTATATGCCTTGGACGCGTCGGCGTAACATTCTGCAATGTCGCCGGGGCGTCGATCGGTTATCTTATACGGAATCTTAACACCGTTTACACGCTCAAACGTGTTGACGATATCCAAAACGCTGCAACCGTTGCCCGTACCGAGGTTGTAAACCGAAACACCGCTCTTTTCAAGTGCCTTAAGTGCGGCATAGTGACCTGCGGCAAGGTCAAGTACGTGGATATAATCGCGTACACCCGTACCGTCGGGAGTATTATAGTCGTTGCCGAATACGTTAAGTTGCGGAAGAACTCCCTTGGCAACGCGTGTTACGTAAGGCATAAGGTTGTTGGGAATACCGTTGGGGTTGTCGCCGATAAGTGCGCTTTCGTGTGCGCCGATAGGGTTGAAATAACGCAAAAGCACTATCGAAAAACGGTCGTCGGAAACACAAAGGTCCTGCAAAATACGTTCTATATAAAGTTTTGTAGTTCCGTAAGGGTTGGTCGTCGAAAGGTCGAAATCCTCTTTTATCGGAACGCATTTCGGGTTACCGTAAACGGTCGCGCTCGACGAAAATACCATTTTAAAACAGTTATGTTCGCGCATTTCGAAAATAAGGTTAAGCGTACCCGTAATATTGTTGTGATAATATTCGATAGGCTTCGCAACCGATTCGCCAACCGCCTTTAATCCCGCAAAATGGATAACGGTGTCGATATCGTTCTCGTCAAAAACCTTTTTAACGCCCTCTCTGTCGAGCAAGTCGATCTCATAAAATTTAGGGCGAATACCCGTGATTGTTTCTATATGGTCGACAACTTCCGCTTTCGAGTTAGAAAGATTGTCAAGAATAATGATATCCTTACCCTTTTCGATAAAATCCACACAAGTATGCGAACCGATAAAGCCCGTACCGCCTGTTACTAAAACACTCATGGTTATTCCTCCCAAAAAGTCATTATATTTGAAGTATAAAGTCTTACCTCAACTTTGTCAAGCATTTAGCGAAAATCTAACAAAACATAGCGTAATTTAGTTGACAAGGATATTTTTATATTATAAAATATTAGTTGTATTTTTGTGTCTGTATCAAAATATACTCTTTTAGAGGAGTGAAGATATGGACAGAAAAGGCTTTATAGTTTTTATTTCTATCATTTCGGTCGTTGTTTTGGGTGTGTCGTTTTGCCTGTTGCCGATATTCGGTTCGGGCATCGAAAAAGCATACGCAAACGAAATAACCGCATCGGTTTCAAACGCGGTTGATTTTAACGGTTCAATACCGACAAACGCGGCAAGATGCGCGATAGTTATCGACGCAAACACCAAAAGCGTACTGTTCGAAAAAAACGCAGACGAAACACGCGGAATGGCAAGTACAACAAAAATAATGACTGCGCTGGTCGCAATAGAGAATTGCGATATCGAAACAGAGTTTACTATCCCCAAAAAGGCTGTCGGTGTAGAGGGCAGTTCGGTCTATCTTAAAGAGGGCGAAATGCTCACCCTGCGCGAACTTATATACTGCCTTATGCTCGAAAGCGGCAACGATGCCGCAACGGCAATAGCAATTTTAGTCGGCGGCAGTGTCGATAATTTTGCTTTGATGATGAACGAACGCGCCGAAGAAATGGGACTAACAAGCACCCATTTTTCCAATCCGCACGGTCTAAGCGATGAACAGCATAAGACCACCGCACGTGAACTTGCGCTTATCACCGCCGAGGCGATGCAGTACCCCTTCTTTTGCGAGGTCGTTTCGACAAAAACCATGCGTGTGCGCTATGACGGAATCGAAAACGGCAGATTTTTGAAAAACCACAACAAACTGCTGTTTAACTACGACGGCGCGGTCGGTGTAAAAACGGGATACACCAAACTCGACGGGCGTTGTTTGGTAAGTTCGGCAACGCGTGACGGTATGACCGTTATTGCCGTCACTCTGCAAGACCCGTTCCCTCCCTCAACTCACAAAACCTTGCTTGATAAGGCGTTTGACGATTTTGCACGAGTAGATATCGTGCAGTCGGGCGATATCACTACCGAGATTCCGGTTATTAACAGCGAGGATATGTTTCTGACCGTTAAAAACACCGAAAGTATCAGCCTCTGTCTGCCGAAAGGCGAGAGCGCAGATGTCGAACTGATTATCCCCGAAAACGTCAGCGCACCGATAGAAAAAGGCGATATCATCGGCAAGGCAATCTGTAAATACAAAGACGATGAGGTTTACATAATCTATTTAGAAGCAACCGAAACGATTATAGAAAAAAAGAAAACCCTGTTTAGTAGGATTTTCGGGAAAAGGTAAAACATGGAAGATATCAAATTACAAAAGTATATCGCGGATTGCGGACTCATGTCGCGAAGAGCCGCCGAAAAAGAGATAGAGGCGGGCAATTTCGCGGTCAACGGAGTTACCGCAAGTATCGGTATGCGTATAGACCCGAATAACGACGCCGTCACCTACAAAGGTAAAAGCGTTGTGCCGCAAAGCGGAAGAAAGGTTTACATAATCTTAAACAAACCCAAGGGTGTCGTCACAACGATGAGTGACGAAAAGGGCAGAAAAACGGTTGCCGACATAATCGACGTCGGCACACGCGTTTACCCCGTCGGCAGACTCGACCTTAACAGCGAAGGTCTGCTTTTGATGACCAACGACGGCGAACTGACCAACAAAATCGCGCACCCCTCGGGTGAGATAAAGAAGATTTATACCGTCACGCTTAAAGGCAAGGTCGAAAACGAGGAACTCGACCGACTCCGCGCAGTAAAGGAACTCGACGGCGAAAAGATTTCCCCCGTAGGAGTCGAACTTGTAAGCAGAAACGAAGTTTCAAGCGTTGTCAAGTTTACCCTCTCGGAGGGCAAAAACCGCGAAATAAGACGTATTTGCGAAACCGTCGGCGTTACTGTCACAAAACTAAAGCGGATATCGCTCGGACCTATCCGTTTGGGCGATTTAAAAACAGGCGAATACCGCGAACTCACTTCAAGCGAACTTCGCGCACTTAAAAACGCCGTATCGAGAAAGGATAAGAAGTAATTATGAGCAACGAAATGACGTTCGAACAGGCACTTTCCCGACTTGAACAGATAGTCAAATCATTAGAGGGCGGAAACGTACCGCTCGAGGACCTTATAAAACTCTTTGACAAGGGTACAAGCCTTGTAAAACTCTGCACCGAACGATTGGACAAAGCCGAAGAAAAGGTTAAACTTTTGCAAATGAAAGACGGAGTGCTTACCGAAGAGGAGTTTAAACAGTAATGGGTTTTAAAGAACGGTTAAACGAGACAGCAACATATACCGAAGCGCGTTTAAGCGATATTCTTGCCGAAAAAGAGCACAAAGCGAACCGTCTTGACGAGGCGATATCTTATTCCGCACTCGGCGGCGGCAAACGTCTGCGCGCTTATCTTGTGACCGAGTTTTGCGAACTTTTAAGTTGCGATTGCAAAAACGCGCTCGACTATGCAATCGCGATAGAAATGATACACGCGTTTTCGTTAATACACGACGACCTCCCTGCTATGGATAACGACGACATGAGGCGCGGAAAACCGTCCAACCACAAAGCGTTCGGCGAAGCGACCGCAATTTTGGCGGGTGACTCGTTAGCGTTAGACGCCTTTTTCGTAGCAGGCAAAAACAAATACTGTTCCGACGCGCAAAACGCAAAAGCAGTCGTTTTACTTTCCGAAAAATCGGGCAGTTTGGGAATGTGCTCAGGTCAGCAAATAGACCTCGACGGCGAGGGCAGACTTTTAGGTATAGACGAACTCACAAAACTTGTAGACCTAAAGACGGGAGCGTTGTTCTCCTGCGCGTGTATGCTCGGCTGTATCGCGTCCGGCGCGACGGAAACGCAAATAAAGGCGGCGGAAACGTTTGGACTTTTAAGCGGACGCGCGTTCCAGATAACCGACGATCTGCTTGATATCCACTCCACCGCAGAAGAACTCGGCAAAACAATCGGCAAGGATATAGAGCAGGAAAAAAGCACGTTCGTGTCGCTTTTAGGCGAAGACGGCGCAAGACTTTATGCTGCCGAATGTGTCGAAAACGCGAAAAAATGTTTAAGCGAGTTTGATGAAAACGAAGCGTCAAAACGTTTAACCGAATTTTGTGATTATATACTGATAAGAAGCAAATAATAAAGGTACTTGTAATTATAAGTAAAGTGTGATATAATAAAACACGGATGGCGCAGTATCCTAGTTGTCCCTTTGCTGCTGAAAGCGTGCCTAAAAATACGCGTAAAGGCAAAACGATGAAGCTCCTTGTGCTTGCTGTCTACGCCCAGTTGAGGGTGGGTGCTGGGAGAATAGGTCTGTGGGCGGGCTGTAATGGCATACGGCAATCGACCCACTTACCTGTGGAGGCTTTCTTCTGTGGATATCCGTTCTCGGCGGGGTAAACCTGACGAAATAACGAGATATGTACAGATTAAAGATTAAACCTATCATGCGGTGCAATATATTGACGCTGTGGATAGATGTAGCCTGCCTTGCGTGGGTATCGGCGGATACAGGTCATGCCCGTCGGAGATTA
>JAZRUR010000058.1:0-15750 GCA_045652625.1 Eubacteriales bacterium
CTTTGCGGAAATCCTTATGAAAGGCGACGAGGGCAGATACACCGCCATCTACAACGATGCGTTCCGCACCGATGAAGAGGTAGACAAATTTATCAAAGACTATGAACTTGAAAAACGCTATTACGATTTGAACGAAATGGCAAAAGATATCGACATTGCGTTTATTCAAAGTTGCAACTGGGATAACCACATCAAACAGGCAATGCCGTTTATTGAAGCAGGTGTTCCCGTATTTATCGACAAGCCCTTGGCAGGTAATATCAAAGACGTTAAGTTTATCGAAGAACTCGATGCGCAAGGCAAGGTAATCCTCGGTACAAGCGCATTGCGCTATACTTATGAACACGAATCTTTCTTCGCTATTCCTGAAGAAGAACGCGGAAACGTCGTTCACGTAACTGTTATGGTCGGCGTTGACGAATTTAACTATGCAATACATGCGGTTGAATCGATTTTGGGATTCGTCGGCAACGTTACTCCCGTTTCCACCCGTTATATCGGCACAAACGTTTCGGGCGACGTTCCCTGCGACAGTTATTACGTGCTTTTCGAAAACGGTGTTTCGGCTTGCTACCACATCTGCAAAAAAGGTTGGCAGCCCTCTACCGCACTCGTTATGACAAACAAGACCAGTTATGCATATAAGATTGATACCAGCAAGGTTTACGAAGCAATGCTCAAGCAGGTTTGCGCTTACATGGCAGGCAAACCCAACAAGATGGCAAACGTTAAGCAAATGACCGACGCTATCAAGATCATGCTTGCAGGTAAGAAGAGTATGGTTAACGGCGGCACGACCGAACTTATCACCGAACTCAAAGACGGCGACCCCTCTTTCGACGGCGCCGCTTTCGAGGAATTCTACGCAGAATCTCAAAGAAAGTAATTTTTACTTATCTCACAGCAATAAAAAACCCACTATGGTTTTCCATAGTGGGTTCTTTTTTGTTAATTATAACGAATTGATAGATGCGCGTAATTTTTCCGCAAGTTCTTTGTATTTTTCCAACTTTTCCTTTTCAGCATTAACAACCTTTTCGGGTGCTTTGCTGACGAACTCGGCGTTGCCGAGTTTGCCTTCTGCGCGTTTGATTTCGTTTTCGGCGTTTGCGAGTTCCTTGGTAAGACGTTCTCTTTCGGCATCGGTGTCTACGATGTCGGCAAGAGGAAGGAATATTTCGCACGCGTTGGTAACGATACGAACCGTACCCTCATCTTCGCACTTATCCACAACGGTAATGCCCGAAGCGGAAGCAAGTCTGGTAAAGAACGGCTCCTTGTCGGCAAAAAGTTCTTTTTCGCTTGTTACGATAATAACGTTTGCCAAACGCTTGGGGGGAACGTTCATTTCTGCACGTCTGTTTCTTATCGCGCGGATCGCGGTGAGCATAATATCCATGTTGCGTTCAGCCTGCGGGAAATTAAGTTCTTCCTTAACCACGGGATAATCAGAAACCATTATGCTGTCGCCCTTATGCGGAAGCGAAAGCCAGATTTCTTCGGTGATAAACGGCATAAAGGGATGCAACAACTTCAACGTGTTGGAAAGCACGTAGGTAAGAGTGCATTGTGCCGCGAGATTGGAGTTTGTATCCTTTTCTGCAAGTCTGGGCTTAACAAGTTCGATATACCAGTCGCAGAACACGTCCCAGATAAAGTCATAGAGTTTGGAAACAGCAATACCGAGTTCGTATCTGTCGATATTTTCGCGTACTTCGCCTACCAAGCGGTTATAAAGCGAGATAACCCACTTGTCTTCCTCGGCGAGTATCGAAAGATCGATATTATCGGTATCACAATCCCTGTCAAGATTCATCATAACGAATCTTGCAGCGTTCCAAATCTTGTTTGCGAAGTTTCTCGACGCTTCGAATCTCTCGTCGGAAATGCGCATATCGTTTCCGGGGCTGTTACCCGTCGCAAGAGTAAATCTCAATGCGTCCGCGCCGTAGGTTTTGATAACTTCAAGCGGGTCAATACCGTTGCCGAGTGATTTCGACATCTTTCTGCCGAGTGCATCGCGTACAAGACCGTGAATAAACACGTCGGTGAACGGCTTTTTGCCAGTGTGTGCAAATCCCGAGAATATCATTCTCGAAACCCAGAAAGTAATAATATCGTAACCCGTAACAAGAGTGTTTGTCGGGTAGAAACGCTTCAAATCGGGCGCGTTTTCATCGGGCCAACCCATTGTGGAGAACGGCCAAAGTGCACTCGAGAACCATGTATCGAGAGTATCGGGGTCTTGACGCATCGGTTTTCCGCACTTCGGACAGGTTGCGGTTGCTTCTTTTGTAACTACCACTTCACCGCAGTCGTCGCAATAGAACGCAGGAATACGGTGTCCCCACCAAAGTTGACGCGAAATACACCAGTCGCGGATATTTTCCATCCAGTGCAGATAGTTTTTAGAGAATCTGTCGGGAATAAAGCGGATATCGCCGGTCTTTACTGCTTCGATAGCAGGAACTGCAAGCGGTTTCATCGAAACGAACCATTGCTTAGAAACCATCGGTTCAATAACGTGGTGGCAACGGTAGCAGGTGCCTACGTTGTGGGTAAGAGGCTCAACCGACTTCAAAAGACCTGCTTCCTCAAGGTCTGCAAGAATAGCCTTGCGTGCCTCGGTTGTGGTCATTCCTGCGTACTTGCCGCAATCGAGAACCTCGGGTTCGCCTACTGCCGCGGTGCCGCGTGCAAGGCTTTCCTCGTATTCTGCCTTGTCGGAAGCACCCGTCATTCTGCCGTCGTAGGTGAATACGCGTACCAAGGGCAGATTATGGCGCTGTCCAACCTCGTAGTCGTTGGGGTCGTGCGCGGGAGTAATCTTAACCACGCCGGTACCCTTAGTCATATCTGCGTGCTCGTCGCACACGATAGGAATTTCTTTGTTTATAAGCGGCAAAAGCACGTGGCAGCCGTGAAGGTGAGCATAGCGGGGGTCGTCTGCGTTGATTGCAACGGCGGTATCGCCGAGCATCGTTTCGGGACGGGTGGTCGCAAGTTCTAACATTTCGCCCGTTTCTTTTACGGGATAAAGAAGATGATAGAAGTTACCGTTCTGGTCATCGTATTCAACCTCTGCATCGGAAATAGAGGTCATACAGGTAGTACACCAGTTTACCATACGGTTGCCGCGGTAGATAAGACCTTCGTTATAAAGACGTACAAAAACCTCTTTAACCGCCTCGGAGCAACCGTCGTCAAGCGTGAAACGGCGCTTCGACCAATCGCAAGACGAACCCAACTTTTTAAGTTGTTCGCAAATTCTGCCGCCGTAGGTGTTGTTCCAGTCCCAAGCGCGTTCCAAAAAGCCCTCTCTGCCGAGGTCTTCTTTGGAGATACCCTCTTTACGCATCGCTTCAACGATTTTAGCCTCGGTAGCGATAGACGCATGGTCTGTACCGGGGAGCCATAGCGTTTCGTAACCGCTCATACGCTTGTATCTTACAAGAATATCCTGCAAAGTGTTGTCAAGCGCGTGACCCATGTGGAGTTGACCGGTAATATTTGGGGGAGGCATTACTATCGAGAATGCTTCGCTTCCCTCTTTTGCGTTAGGCTTAAAATAACCCTTTTCTTCCCATTCTGTATACAATCTCTCCTCAAAATCGGCAGGATTGTATTTCTTTTCAAGTTCTTTCATACTGATTACCTTTTATATTTATTTCCGATTTATTTCTTAAGAACGTTCATAACCAAACCGGTTTTGAGTTTCGGATAGAAATAGGTGCTCTTTTGGGGCATCTTGTCGCCTGCCAAAGCAACCGCCTTGATCTGGCTTACCTTGGTCGCGTTGATAAGGAATGCCGCGTCTGCTTTGCCGTTCTTAACCGACTCGATAGCCTCGTCGAGCGAACGGGTGTAACGCAAGTTTACCTGATTTGCCATGTTTTCCTTGTCGATACCGAGCGCGTTTTCAAGCACCATCGAGTGAAGTATGCTCACGTCGAGGTCGCTGTATGCTTCGCTGCGGTTGTCGATTATACGTTTGGAACTTTCCTTAAATTCCATAAGCAGAAAATCGTTTCCGCCGGTATAAAGAGCGTATGTATGTCCGTTTTCACCTTTTGCAAGTGCGGCATTGAGATCGCAAAGCGGAAGAACTTTCATGTTAAAGTTGGCTTCGCACTTTCTTTCTATTTCTTTTCTGTCGACTTTTCTGTCAACGATAAGTCTGTGTGTCGGGAAAACGACCAAGCCCTTGTCGTCCATGTCAACCAAGGTCATCATAACATGGTCGGCGTCTGCGCCCTCGGGCGCGTTTTCAAGACCTCTCTTGTAGTTGAGCGCGGTTTCGTATCTGTGGTGTCCGTCCGCGATAAACAACTGCTTGTCTGCAAGTGCGTTGACGATAACGGCAATATCGTTTTCGTCATCTATCTTCCAAAGAGTGTGAGTAACTTCTTCCTCATCGGCAAAACGGCAGATAGGAGATTCCATCGTCTTTTTCGAAAGAATATCGGCAATCTTACCGCTTTCGTCGGAATAAAGCGAGTAAATAGACGAGAAGTTACAACCCGTACCTTTCATAAGGTTGAGTCTGTCCTGCTTTGCCTTTGTAAGGGTTTCTTCATGAGGAAGAACCACTCTGTCGGCAAACTCACGAAGTTCAACAAGACAGATCATGCCGGTAAGGCAATAATCCTTGTTTGCTACGTTAAATTCTTCGCGGTATACGAAAATACCCTGTTTTTCGTCACGTGCAAGAACGCCTTTATTAAGCCAATCGCTTAACGTTCTGCCTGCTTCGTTGTATTTGTCCTCGCCTGTCGGGAGTTCAAGACGAACAACGTTGTATTCGTTCTTGTTGATAAGCGCTTCTCTTTCGCTTTCCGAGATAATATCGTAAGGGGGACATACGCAAGAAGCGATATCTCCTGCCTTTTCGGTAAATCTTAATGCTTTAATCGGTTTAATAACTGCCATAATTTACGCCCTCATTTATATTCTTGATTTTTAATTAACTTTTTTAAGTTTTGCAAAATTGCCCATAAGACGTTTTTTGTCGCCGTTTGCAAACTCTATCTCGTACAGCACGTCACCGCCCATCGGTGTTGCGCTTAAAATCTCGCCCTCGCCGAACATCGGGTGTTTAACACGGCTGCCCTCGGAGAAAACCTCTGCAGGAAGCATTTTTGAAGCACCTGCGCGTACGTTTTCCAAAAAGTTGTTTCTGCTTTCGTTATTCCTTGCCGAATACGCGCCGACAGATGCAGAATTGTACCCTCTGGACTCGGAAACGGTTGCTCGGTCACATGCGGATTGCGGTATTTCGTCGCCGAACCGAGAAATCCGCCTTGTTTCGGTTCTGCCGTACAGCATTCTGTTCGAAGTATTTAATAAATACAACGCCTCTTTCGCTCTCGTTACTGCAACGTAGGCAAGACGTCTTTCTTCTTCCAATTCCCTGTCGCTGCCGAAAGACGATTGGGTTATCGGGAAAAGTCCTTCCTCGAACCCTGCGATAAACACCGTCGGGAACTCAAGCCCTTTTGCCGAGTGAACCGTCATAAGCGCGACCGAATCGTTGTCCGAATCGTACCCGTCAAGGTCGCTTACCAACGCAAGTTCGTTTAAGAACTCTGATAATGTCGGGTTTTCTGCCGTTTCGGCAAATAACGCCGCCGAGGACACAAGTTCGAGCACGTTTTCTTCACGTTCGATTCCGTTGTCTTCTTCACTAAGCATCAAGCGGTAACCCGTCATTTCTATGACCTGCGATACCGTTTCCGGCAACGTGTGCTTCTTCGCATAATCGCTAAGTTCAATTATCAATGCGGCAAACCGCTCGAGTTTTTGCGAAACACGCTGTAATTCTTTATATGCATACGCGTTCTCGATAACCGAGAACATAGATATTTCGTTTTCGTTAGCAATACTTGCTATTTTTTCAACCGTACTGTCGCCTATCGCCCTGCGCGGAACGTTGATTATTCGCCTTAATCTTACAGAATCCGACGGATTTGCGATAACCGAAAGATATGCAAGTATGTCCTTGATCTCTCTGCGCTCGTAGAAACGCAAACCGCCAAAAATTTTATACGGCACTCTTTTCTTAACAAACGCCGTTTCAAGCGAGTTGGAAAGCGCATTCACACGGTAAAGTACTGCAAAATCAGAATATTTCGCGCCGTTTGCAACCTTTTCTGCGATAGTTTCACATATAAAATTCGCTTCTTCCGCTTGGCTGTAAAGCCGCTTTATATGTACCTTTTCGCCGTCGGGAGCATCGGTCCAGAGTTCTTTGCCCTTTCGGTCTATGTTGTTTTCTATAATTCCGTTCGCCGCTTTAAGTATATTTCCTGCCGAACGGTAATTTTGCTCAAGTCTTACTATCTTCGCGTTTTGGTATTCGCGGTCAAACCCTAAAATATTCTCGACCGTTGCCCCTCTGAACGAATAGATCGATTGGTCATCGTCACCCACAACACAAACGTTGCGGTGTTTATTCGCAAGTTTTGCAACAAGCCGACTTTGCGTCGGGTTGGTATCTTGATATTCGTCTACAAGTATATATTTAAAATGCTCTCTGTACTTGTCAAGCACATCGGGATAAATATCGAAAAGTCGGTTGGTAAGCATGATTATATCATCAAAGTCAAGCGCGTTTGCCGCTTTGAGCCTTGATTGATAAACCTCGTAAACCCGCGCGATGTTGTTCAAAAGCACATCTCTACCCGCGTCCATAAGTTCATCTTTTGCGGTTCGGTCGTTTTCTTTTGCTTTCGAAATCGCATTGATCGCCATTTTCGGCTGAAGCGTACTTTCGGGGATATTGAGTTCTTTTAATATCTCGGTTATAAGTTTTTTGCAATCGTCGGTATCGTAAATCGCAAAATCGTTGGAATATCCAAGCAAATCAATATGCCTTCTCAATATTCTCACACATACCGAGTGGAAAGTACCTGCCCAAATATCTTTTGCACATTCACCCAAAGTTTGAGTAAGCCGTTCTTTAAACTCTTTCGCCGCCTTGTTGGTGAAGGTGATACAGAGGACACGGTAAGGTTCTGCAGGACAAACCGCGCATTTCTTTAAAACTGAAAGTATTTCGTTAGCGCCGCCGTTTTTAAGCGCATCTTGCATTAACGGCAAAAGTTGCTCTGCATTTTCGGGCAAACTTAACTCACTCGCGGCACGGCCGAACAATATGATGTTCGCAATACGGTTAACAATAACCGTTGTTTTACCGCTACCTGCACCTGCAAGTACAAGCAAAGGACCCTCGGTAGAATACACCGCTTCCCTTTGTTTTTGGTTCAAAAACCCGAAATATTTATCGAAAAGTGACTTTTTTGTGTTGTTGAACACAACCTTATCACACATTGACCCATTCTCCGTATCCATAATTGTATACATTATAATATAATCAAAAAAAAATTGCAATACCCTTTTTCCCCTCTGCACGATCAAACAACCGTAAAAATGCAGTTGACTTATATTGCCGTTGTGTTATAATTGTACTTAGGAGAATTTTGATTATGAGTGTAATTTATTTCGATTCGGCGGCAACGGCTGTTCCGCTTGAATGCGCTGTCGAAGCGGCAAAATCGGCAATGTCGGTTTACGGTAACCCGTCTTCGCTTCATTCGGCAGGTCTTTCCGCAAAAAAAATAATAGATTCCGCACGTAAAAGCGTTGCAAATTCGCTTTATTGCAAACCTGACGAGATTATATTCACAGGCGGCGGAAGCGAAAGCAACAACCAAGCCATTTACGGCTGTGCGAAATTGCGTGTTCGCCGTTCAAAACGTATCATCACTTCGGACAGCGAACACCCGTCGGTTTCTTCCCCGCTCTCTTTTCTTGAAGAAAACGGTTGGGAAATTGTGCGCATCGGCACAAGGAACGGCGTTTTGGATATCTCTGCGCTCGAAAACGAACTAAAATCAGGCGCGGCATTTGTAACAATAATGCTTGTAAATAACGAAACCGGCGCAAAATATGACATAGCATCTGTACGCAAGGCGATTGATAAAAGCGGAAGCGGCGCTTTGTTCCATTGCGACGCGATACAAGGGTTCTTAAAGACTTCAGACGCCAAAGAAATAGCAAAAAACTGCGACCTTGCGAGTATTTCGGCACATAAAATTGGCGGTCTAAAGGGCATTGGCGCACTTTATTGCAAAAACGGTATCAAATTACCCCCGTTTATTCGCGGCGGCGGACAGGAAAACGGTTTGCGTTCGGGTACCGAAAACGTAGTCGGCATAGCGTCTTTCGGCGCGGCATGTGAAGCGTTCAAGCGCGAATCGGCGCATATTTCTGCGCTTTATAATAGGTTGACCGAACTTTTGTCAAGGTCCGATGTCGGATTCAAATTGAATATTCCCGAAAACCGTGTGGAAAATATACTTTCTGTTTCGGTTCTCGGTGTAAAAAGCGAGGTTATGCTTAACGCATTAAGCAATTTAGGCATCTGCATTTCTGCAGGGAGTGCCTGTTCCTCGCGCAAAGGTCCGAGCGGCGCACTCAGCGCGTACGGACTTACAAAAGAGGAAATCGACGGCACGGTGCGTATAAGTATCGGTGCTAACAACAATATGGAGGAAATTGAGTTTCTTGCCGAAAAATTGGAAGAAACGGTAAAAAGATTACGCAGATGAAAGAAGTTTTACTTTTAAAATACGGCGAAATAGTTCTAAAAGGCCTAAACCGTAGTTATTTTAATACCAAACTCGAAAGCCGTGTAAGACGTGCTTTAAAAACGGTTCAAGGCGAGTTTTATTTCGATTATGCACAATCCACTCTTTGTATCTCCGCATCCGAAGATGCAGATATGGATGCCGCTTATGAACGCGTCAAAAAGGTTTTCGGTGTTGCAACCGTATGCCGCGGCATAGAATGTGAAAAGGATATGGACGATATCCAAAAGAAACTTATCGAAAACGTCGATGAACTTTTGGGTAACGCAAAGACCTTTAAGTGCGACGCAAAGCGCAGCGACAAGAAATTCCCGCTCAAATCGCCCGAAATCTGCGCAATCTGCGGCGGAACGGTGCTTGAAAGCCGCCCCGACATGAAGGTTGACGTTATCAACCCCGAACGTGTTATTACTATCGAGATCCGCGACCGCGCGGCGTTTATTCACGGAAACGGCGAAAAGGGCGCAGGCGGAGTTCCCGTCGGTTCAAGCGGCAGAGCGATGCTTATGCTTTCGGGCGGTATCGACAGCCCCGTCGCAGGACATATGATAGCGCGTCGCGGTGCGGCGATTGACGCGGTTTATTTCGAAACTCCTCCTTATACAGGCGAGGCGGCGGCAGAAAAGGTGCGTACCCTTGCCGAAAAACTCACCGAATATTGCGGCGAGATATATCTCCACTCGGTATCTTTAACCGAAATTCAAGAAACCTTAGTAGCCAACTGCAAAGAGAAACTGTTTACGCTTCTTTTAAGACGTTTTATGGTGCGTTGCGCCTCTAAACTTGCCGAAAAATACGGCGCAGGTTGTATAGTAACGGGCGAAAGTTTAGGTCAGGTCGCAAGTCAAACAATGCAATCTCTCGCAGTAACCGATGCCGTTGCAACCTTACCCGTACTTCGTCCCTGCATAGGTCTTGATAAAGAGGAAATCGTCGTCCGCGCAAGAGAGATCGGCACGTTTGAAACATCAATTCTGCCTTACGAGGATTGCTGTACCGTGTTCACGCCGAAACACCCCGATACCCGTCCCGACATGGCGGAGATATTGGAAGAAGAAGCAAAATTGGATATTGACGCTCTTGTCGAGAGAGCGCTTTCAACCGACCATTTCGTAAAATTGGGTTAATGTGAGGTATTACTAACAATGAAATCGCTTATAAACAGACTGAAAAAGCAAAATAAACGCATTTCTGTTGCCGAATCCTGCACAGGCGGGCTTATTTCGAAAATGATAACCGATACACCGGGCGCAAGTGCGGTTTTCGATTGTGCCGTCACTACCTATTCTAACGAGTTCAAGACAAAACTTCTCGGTGTAAGAGAGGAAACTCTTAACGAGTTCGGTGCCGTTTCGGAACAAACCGCGCGTGAAATGGCGTCGGGCGTGTTGTTGCTTTCGGGCGCAGATATCGGTATTTCGGTAACTGGAATCGCAGGACCGAGCAACGAAGGCACGGTAAAACCCGTCGGCACGGTCTGCATCGGTGTTGCGACAAAAGAAAAATGCTATGCAACGACCTTTGTTTTTGCAGGTAGCCGTGCAGAAGTAAGACGTATGGCGGCAAGAATGGCGCTTAATATGGCGTATGACGAACTCGGTAGCACAAAGAAAAAAGAAGGTTCGCCCAAAAAACAAGGTAAAATCAAAAACACCGCTACAACTGCCGTTAAGAAAACAAAATCGGCAATAAGCAAGTCAAAATCGGCTGTAAAAAAGTTGATTAAAAAGGATAAATAAAGAGAAAAAGAACCGCTTGTGCGGTTCTTTTTTGTGTGTTATTTTTTATATACAGAAAAGACTTTTTCGATAAACTCGTCATAATTACGCGCTGTTGTTGACACGGAAAACTTATTCTTCCTGACACGAAAATGGGAGGTTGTTTTTGTCCCGTGCCTATATTTAGTGCGTTTAAGACGGAAGTCAACAATTTCGCTATATTTATAAGTCTTTTTTATACCTGTAAAGTTTCTGACGGTACATTGTGTGTCATCAAAAATTATTGTTTCGTTCAGCCAAGCAATACATGCAATCAAACAGATTGAGGACATCATTGCAAATATTATCAAGGTTTCAAGTTCTTCATTCCGATGACAAAAAAAGCAAAGCATTATCGAAGAGAATATCCCAAACGCCACAATAAGCCAAAATCCTTCTACATTAAATACTATGTTTTTTTGTTTATTTCGAAAGAAACGCTTAATGATACAACTAACAGCGAGTATTATAGTAGCCACGGCTAAACCGTAAAAAGCAATATCCATAGTTTACTCCAACTTGATTCTTAACAAAAATAAAACCTATCAATCCGTCCTGTTCGTCACCCGACTTTTCACAACTCATATATGGCATATAGTCGCACTCGGGCTTTAACACTATGTCAGAATATGTAGAAACAATTTTTATCCGTTTTCGATAATGCGACATAACAATACACATTTTATGTCATTATACGTAAAATCAAAGCCTTCTTGTAATAGATCAACATCTTGGGTTACTATACGCCACTCCACTTGAAATGGGAAGTTGCTTGTTTTAAGCCAAACGTTTTCTCCTTGAGTTTCTGAATGCGCCAAGGATTCACTTATTGAGAATGTAGATTTAGATTTTATCTGATACAGCATATTGCCATTTTTCTCTTTGCAATCAAATTTGAGAATACGTAAATAATCTCCATGAACAAGAAAATCAACAACTCGATCATCTTGCTCTATTGTAAAAATATAATCGTATTCATCATAAAATGATTCGCTGTTTCGAGCATCTTCAATACTATAACTATATCCATCAAAAGTTGTACTGCAGGAAGAAAAAACAAACATCAACATCATATTACTTAATAACACGGCGATTATAACAAGGCTCGGAATAATACGTTTCATTATGCATTCTCCTTTGCGGTTGTATATGTTCCACTCTATTATACCATGATTTTAGTCATATGTAAATAGTGATGAAGTGATGTCGTGCTACTCACGCGCGAAGCGCATATCACTGCCGAAGGCATATATCATCTGCGAAGCAGATATCATACCCGCAGGGTATATCACCCGTTACGGCCCATTCCCCGCAAACCATGCGGTTTTTCGGGGACTCCGATGGGCAGGAACGGATATCATTGAAAAAACCACTTCTTGCGAAGTGGTTTTTTCTTGGCAGCGGAATAGGGATTCGAACCCCAACAAACAGAGTCAGAGTCTGTCGTGCTAACCGTTACACAATTCCGCTATATTAATATTATGCGCTCTTTGCGCGAAATTCATTCTATCACCGTTTTTATATATTGTCAAGTATTTTTTGGAATTTCTTTCTTTTTATACCCTCACATTTTGTCGTTTTAGAGCATAATCTCAATATGGTGATGAATTATGTTTGAAAAAGACACTCTTTCTGTAATCGGCGACGGAAAAAACTTATACGAAGACGCCGTTTCTCCCCCTATCTTCCAAACCTCGACCTTTGGTGGCGGTAACGAATTCTCTTACACACGCCTCTCTAACCCTACCCGCGCAATGCTCGAACGCGAACTTGCAACCCTTGAATCGGGAAAATACGCGTTTGCCTTTTCTTCTGGCTTGGCGGCAGTAAATACCGTGTTTTCGCTCCTTAAAAACGGCGACCGCGTCTTGCTTTCCGATGACCTTTACGGCGGTACATATCGCTTGGCAATGAACATCTTTTCGAAATACGGAATAGATTTTGAGTTTGTTGATATGAGTATCGCCGAAAATGTCAAAAATCGTATACATAGCAAAACACGAATGGTTTTCGCCGAATCTCCCACGAACCCCATGATGAAAGTCGCACCTCTTGCAGAAATCGCGAAAATCTGTAAGGAAAACGGCTCATTTTTTGCGGTAGACAACACCTTTTTGACACCGTATTACCAAAATCCGCTCACGCTCGGCGCGGATATAGTGATCCACTCGGCGACAAAATTCCTCTCAGGCCACCATGACACCGTCGCAGGTGCGGTCATAACCGACAGCGAATCCCTTGCAAACGAGTTCCGTTTGATATCAATGACGCTCGGCAATGCGCTGTCACCCTTTGACAGTTGGCTCACTTTGCGCGGCATGCGAACTTTGCCGATGCGCATGGAAAAACATCAAGAAAACGCGCTCAATGTTGCGAAATTCTTAAAAATGCATAGTAAAGTCGCATCGGTAATCTATCCCGGACTCCCTGAACATTCAGGACATGAATTAATGAAACAGCAATCAAGCGGTTTCGGGGGCGTTGTATCGTTCACCGTGAACGACGTAAACACGGCAAAAAGACTGATAAAAGGCGGAAAAATCATAAAATTCGCCGAAAGTCTCGGCGGTTTCAGAAGTCTTATAACCTACCCCCTCACCCAGACACACGCATCAATCCCTCAGCAAATACGCGAAAAAATAGGCATAACCGATAAACTACTCCGTCTGTCCGTCGGTCTTGAAAATCATAAAGATATCATCAACGATCTGGCAGACATGTTAGACGGAAAATAAATTATAAATATTGTGTTTAACAAATTAACATATTATTTAAAGGCTGTACTTGACACAAGGGATAATGTGGGGTAAAATTAACGTGTGTAAGTGTCTTACAATATTTGGATATACTACTATCAATAAGGAAGCGAGAAAATGTATACAAACATTGCAGATGCCGTAACAGGCATGTTTCCTAAAGAAGTTACCGAACAGGCAAACGCCGCCGCAAAGGTAAGAATGTCATCGTATCTGACCAAAAGACACGATCTGCGCGGAAAAACGGTTCTTTCGTTTGCAGATAGCGCGGACTCTCATTCGGAATGTGCAATATCGCTTTACCGCAACGGAGATAGTGCTTGGCAGTTGGGCGTTCATATATGCGACGTTGCAGAATATGTATGCGAGGGCTCTCCGCTTGATATCGAGGCTCGTAAACGTCAAGGAACGATTTTCGACGGAAAAAATATAATAAATATGCTTCCCGATACTATTGTAAACGAGGTTTGTGACCTCGATAGCGGTAGCGATAAATTGGCATTGTCCGTTTTATTGGACATTGATGCAAAAGGCAATCTTACGTCAATAAGTTTTGAAGAAAGCGTCATACGCGTTGCGGCAAAATGTATTTGTAGCGAAATAGACCATTTGGGACTTGCAAAAGAAGCGTCGTCGATATATGCGCTGCGCGAGAAATATTCGCCTATTTTGGGCATACTTATGGACATGTACGAACTTGCGGCAATGTTTTGTATGCGTCGCCGCGAAAAGGGCGGTTTGGACTGTACGGTGTTCCGCAAGAAATTCGGACGTAACAGCGAGGGAAAAATCGACGCGTTGGAATTCGAAGCCGAAGCCGACAGCAGGGCAATGATTCGCGAGATATTTTATTTCACCGCGCAATCAATCGGAAAATATATGCACGATAATAAAATGCCGTGTATTTATATAGGTCAGGAAACAATCAATAACGACGCCATCGAATACCTTTCCAAAATTGCAGGTTGCGAAAACGACGAAAAGCCCGAATTAATGGCGGCAAAGATCGCCGATTCTTCAAAAGGCTCGATTCACTATGATTTTATATGCGAAACCATAGGGGCAGAACTCCCGTGCGCGAAATTCTCGGTAGAACCGATTTATAACACACTTTCAGCGTGCGAACACCTTGTTTCGTTTATAAGACCGGCGTCAAGATATGCAGATTTGCTTACACAACGTATGCTAAAAACCTGCATTGAGGCAAAAAGCGAAGCATCTAACATCAATCTGATTCGTTATAAACAGATAGTTTCCAACGCCGCCGAAGCGGCAAACAAAGCCGAGGAATTCGTATATAACGCAAGAACCGAGTATTATAATAAATCAACGCAGGAATACCTTGAAAACTGCGGCGAAATAATCTTTGACGGATTTCCGCTCTATCGCGACGAAAGCGGTGCTGTAACGGTAATTTTACGTTGCGGCGCAAAGGCTGTCGTTCCGTCGGAATATGCGAATACATTCGACTTCAAGACGGGTATACCTCAAGAATTTGAAATCATCGCAATAGGTTGCGGCGACGAACCCACAGTATTAAAACCGAAGAACTAAAACAAAAAAGTGTTTCACGTGAAACATGCAAACGATTTGTTTCACGTGAAACAAAATGAACGGAGTTTTATGTTGAAAAGAAACTTATGTGCAATAATAGCCATCTTGTTGCTGATTTTTACAATAGGGTGCGAAAACGTAGAATATATCGAACATTCCGAAAATCCCGAGGAGTCGGTTGATATTTACGATAAACTCGAAAATGATTTGCCCGACCTTAATGACGGCGAATCGTCGGTTATCGAGCAACGAGATTTTAAGATAATTACCGATAAGACAAGCGTTTTCATCAACGATGAAACTAACCCGAGCGCAATAAACAAGGCGATAATTGATAGAAACGCGTTTCTAAAATCCAAATACGGTGCAAATATAAAAATCGCAGAGATTGCAAGTAATAAGGTTGTGGATAGTTTAAAATCTGCTGTCGAGTCGGGTGTGGAATATTGCGATCTTTTGGCGATATCGGCAAGAGAAACCGTAAAATTGTATACTGCCGGACTTTTAACCGATATGAACACTTTGCCTGATTTCAATGCCGAAAACGAGTTTTTCGATAAAAACAACGCAACGTCATTGGCAACAAACAACACTTTCTATATACTTGCAGACCCGACCGCGTTGGTTTACGAGGAAATGTACGTTCATTTTTATAACCGCGACCTCGTAAACAAAATCGGCGGAATAGACCCCGAAAGCCTTGTAATGCAAGGGAAATGGACTTGGGACGCCTTTAATGAAGCGGCAAAAGCGTCTGCTCCTGCGGTTTATAATAAGACAAGTGCGGATTTAAAAAACGATATATTCGGTTTCGGTTCTTATTATCTCGAGGGCACATATCCTTTGGTTATGTGGACTTCGAGCGGCGAGAAACTTATAGACAATACCTATAAAAACCCCGTCGGGCTTTCTATGGAAATGGATGATATCGTTACCATAGCAGGATCAATGATGAGCAGTTATAACTCACGCGGAAAATATGCGATGTCGGCAAATGACGCATCTACCGCCTTCCAAAACGGCAGATTGGCGTTT
>JAZRUR010000059.1:0-15799 GCA_045652625.1 Eubacteriales bacterium
AAACGCGGACGAATTTTGTGCCCAATGCTTTAGCGGCGTTGATGTATTCGGCAATTATGCGTTTATTTTCTTCGGCAAGTGCCTTGTGCTTAAGACAGCAATCCGAACTTAATATAGAAACTTCAAGTCCGAGCGATGCGAGTTTTCTTACCGTGTCGGCAAGATTCTCAGCCGCGAAAGGCATATTGTGTTTGTTGTCAAAGATGTCGTCGCCGAGTCCGCGCACCTCGATTCCGTCGAATCCGAGGTCGGTTGCCATTGCGTAGATATCAGAAAAACCGTAACCGGGACAGGCGAGAGTAGAGAAGGATAATTTCATTGTTTTACACTCCTTGTTTATCAGACGTACGTCTGCATCGAAAAATAAAAGCCCTATTCATGCAAAAACATAAATAGAGCGTGGGTGAATCAATATTATCATTATAACGCGTCAAACAACACGTTCTCTTGATAACGGCGAGAAACCCGACCGAACCTAACGAAAAATTCCTCGGAACGGCAACTCGGGGGTGAGTTCACGTATCTTTACACCTGCCGTTTCACACCAACCAACGGCTCTCTGAAAAGTGCGTCTAAGACAGTTTAGTCCCCTTCACAGTTTTTGCATTCATTAGTATAATCACCCAATTTGCTTCTGTCAAGTGTTTTTTTGTTTTTTGTCGTAAAATCTATTGAAAAAAGGGTTTTTATGTGTTAGAATGGGTACGTATTTATAATCTGATTTTTTCGGAGGAACAAATTATGTCTAAAATGAAAATCGCAATTATCGGTTGCGGTACTATCGCTAACAGCGCTCATATTCCCGCGTACATCGCTAACGGAACTGTAGAAATTAAATATTTCTGCGATATCATCAAATCCAGAGCGGAAGAGGCTGTTAAAAAATACGAATGCGGTATCGCCGTTGAAGATTATCATGAAATTTTGAATGACCCTGAAATCGAAGCGGTTTCTATCTGTACTCCTAACAAGATGCATAAAGAAATCACTATTGATTTTCTCAAAGCAGGTAAGAACGTTCTTTGCGAAAAACCTGCTGCAAGAACTCTTCCCGAAGCACTTGAAATGCAAAAAGCACAACACGAAACAGGCAAGATCCTCAACATCGGTGTTGTAAACCGTTTCAACTCTGCTGTTAACAGACTTCGTGAGATTATTCAATCGGGCGAACTCGGTGAAGTTTATCATGTCTACGTAAGTTTCCGTGCTCACCGTTCTATCCCCGGTCTTGGCGGTGCGTTTACCGATAAGTCCATCTCCGGCGGCGGCGTACTTATCGACTGGGGTGTTCACTACCTCGATATCGTTATGTACTGTATGGATGACCCCAAACCCCTTACCGTTTCTGCAAAGACCTTCTCCAAACTTGGCGTAGATATGCCTAACTACGTATATAACAGCATGTGGTCTGAAATGACCAAAGACGTTAACGGTACTTATGACGTTGACGACTTTGTTACAGGTTTTGTACGTACCGAAGGTCCTACTATCACTCTTAACGGTGCATGGGCACAGAATATCGGTGTTGCTGAAACATACATCGACTTTATCGGTACTAAAGCAGGTATCCGTCTTAACTACGGCGGCGATTTCACTCTTTACACCACATCTTGCAACACTCTTATCGACTTCAAACCCAAGTTCCAAGCGAGCAATCACTTCGAAAACGAAATCAATGCGTTTGTTGATTGCGTAAGAACAGGTGAAAAACTTCCTTCTCACATTGATAAGGCTATCATTACTGCTACGATGATGCAGGCTATGTATGATTCTTCCGAACAAAATAGGGAAATTGTTCTCGGTTAAGATACATTAAAAATCAAAATTCAAAAGGGGCTGTGATAAAACAGTCCCTTTTTCGTTAAAAAATGCTTTAATACATTGACATTTAGTGATCACGGTGATACAATATAATGAATATATTTTATCCTTGGAGGGATATCATGGCAATTAACAAACCGATTTTCAAAGGAACTGCTACTGCGCTTATTACACCGTTCAAGGACGGTCAAGTCGATTATGCGGCACTTAAAAATATACTTGAATTTCAAATCAACGGGGGAATAGATGCTCTTGTTGTCTGCGGAACTACGGGCGAACCCGCTACGTTGGATGACGATGAACATAGAAAAGTTGTTGAATTCACTATAGAAACCGTTAATCACCGTGTTCCCGTTATAGCAGGTACGGGTTCTAATAATACCCAGTATGCGGTTGAACTTTCGCGTTTTGCGGAAAAGGCAGGTGCGGACGGACTTCTTCTTGTAACCCCTTATTACAATAAGTGTTCTCAAAAGGGTATTGTAAGTCATTTCAATACCGTTGCCGATTCGGTAAATATTCCTTGTATCGTGTATAACGTTCCCGGCAGAACAGGTTTCTGTATTTCTGTCGATTCGTATAAGCAAATGGCTAAGCACGAAAATATCGTCGCTACCAAGGAAGCAAGTGGTAACCTTCTTCTTATGATGGAGGTTTTGGAGGCTTGTGCCGGTGATATGGATATGTACAGCGGCGACGACCAACAGATAGTTCCTCTTATGTCTATGGGTGCAATCGGCGCTATTTCGGTGTTCTCCAATGTAATGCCTGCGGAAGCGCACCGTATCACTCAACTTTGTCTTGACGGCGATTTTAAAACCGCTGCCTCGTTGCAACTTAAATATCTCCGCCTTATGAACGGTTTGTTTATGCAGGTCAATCCGATTCCCGTTAAAACCGCCGTTTCGAAAATGGGCTTTTGCAGCAACGAGTTCCGTATGCCGCTTTGTCCTATGGACGCTTGTGATGATGAAAAACTTTTTGCGCTCATGCGTGAACAGGGTTTGTGCGACTAATTAAGTAAGGAATTATTATGAAAATAATTGTAAACGGTGCTTGTGGCAGAATGGGCAGAGAAGTAATCGCATCTGCCAAAGCCAAGGGAGTGGATATTGTCGCGGCTGTGGATAAATTCGGCACTCCTGATTTTGAAAATATCCCTTTTTATAAATCTATCGAGGACGTAAAAGAAACTGCCGATGCGGTAATTGATTTTACACATCATACTGCAGTGCCCGAAATCTGTGCATTTGTCCGTAAAACCGGAACAAAATGCGTTGTGGCATCTACGGGTCATACCGAAAGCGAACTTGCTATGCTGAAATCGCTTTCTTCCGAATATGCGGTATTTTATTCGAGAAATATGTCGCTTGGTATCAATCTTCTTATCGACCTGTGCAAAAGTGCGGTTAATGCGCTTGGCGGAGATTGCGATATAGAAATTATAGAAAAGCATCACCGTAATAAACTTGATGCCCCAAGCGGTACTGCTCTTATGATAGCCGAAGGTATAGCGGAACTTATGCCCGACGGTACGCAATTTGTGACCGAACGCGCATCGCGCCGTGCCGTGCGTCCGTATAACGAAATAGGTATATCTTCTGTCCGCTGCGGCGGTATATTCGGTGAGCATGAAGTGCTTTTGAGCCGCAACGGCGAAACAATAAGTCTAAAACATACTGCCGAAAGCCGTGCGCTTTTTGCCGACGGGTCGCTTAGAGCCGCCGACTTTATCATCGGAAAAGAAAAAGGCATGTATTCGATGAAGGAACTTCTTGCCGAAGCGGTATCGGTTTCTGCGGAAAAATAATGTTCTCAACGAAACGATTGGGAATTATAAAATTTTATAAAATAGTCTTTTTGGCGTTAATATAATATCCTAAAAAGAAGGATGAAATTGTTATGAATAACAGATTAAATATAGAATTACTTGCAGATACCTTGCGTGAGCATTCTGCGTTTGATGATAAACTTTATGCCAAATACGGTGTAAAACGCGGACTCCGTAACCCTGACGGAACGGGTGTACTTGCGGGTATTACAAGGGTTAGTAACGTTCACGGTTATGTTATTAATGAATATGAACGTGTCCCTTGCGAGGGTGAACTCTTTTATCGCGGTGTAAGCATCAACGATATAGTTGACGCTACCGATAAGCACGACCGTTTCGGTTATGATGAGGCTTCGTGGCTTTTACTTTTCGGTTCTCTGCCTACTCAGCCCGAACTTGATTTTTATAGTGCTATCATGGACGAATACAGCGACCCTCCTATGTCTTTTATCGAAGACATGATAATGCGCGCACCCAGCCCTGATGTTATGAACAAACTTGCAAGAAGTGTACTTGCGCTTTACAGTTATGACGAAAACCCCGACGATAACTCGATTGATAACGTACTTCGTCAATCGCTTATGATAATTGCATGTATGCCTATGATAATGACTGCGGCATATCAGGTTAAAAAGCGTTATTACGATAACGAAAGTTTCTTTTTGCATTCTCCTATTCCGGGTCAGAGCATGGCTGAAAATATACTTTCTATGCTTCGTTTAGACCGTAAGTTCACTCACGAGGAAGCAAAACTTCTTGATAAGTGTTTGATACTTCATGCCGAACACGGCGGCGGTAATAACTCTACCTTTGCTGTTCGCGCACTTACTTCTTCGGGTACCGATACCTTCTCGGCAATAGCCGCAGGTATAGGTGCGCTTAAAGGTCCGCGTCACGGCGGTGCGAACATAAAGGTTATGAGAATGCTTGACGGCATTAAGGAAAATATACGCGACTATAAAGACGATGAAGAGATAAGCGCATATTTGCAAAAACTGTTAAACCGCGAAGCGGGTGACAGAAGCGGTCTTATATACGGTGTCGGCCACGCGGTATATACGTTGAGCGACCCCCGTGCAACAATATTACATAAAGCGGCAGAGGAACATTGCGATATGTTCGGTATGCGTGAAGATTATGAACTTCTTAATGCGGTAGAACGCTTAGCACCTGCGTTGCTTCAAAATAAAATGCAAGACGGCAACGCAATTTGCGCTAACGTTGACCTTTATTCGGGTCTTGTATACCGTATGCTTGGTATACCTGAGGAATTGTTTACTCCTTTGTTTGCGATTGCACGTCTTTCCGGTTGGTGCGCACATCGCTTGGAAGAAATAATCACTTGCCGTCGTATAATGCGTCCTGCATATAGGACGTTCCACGGCAGATTGCCCTATATAGAGATCGAAGACAGAAAGGAAAACATAAAATGGCAGGATTGACCATTGCACAAAAAATAATCAAAGCCCACCTTGTAGAAGGTGAAATGATAAAAGGCTCTCCTATCGGTTTAAAAATTGACCAAACACTTACACAGGACGCTACGGGTACAATGGCATATCTTGAATTTGAAGCCATGGGTATTCCTCGCGTTAAAACCGAACTTTCGGTTGCCTATATCGACCATAATACTTTGCAAAACGGCTTTATGAACGCCGATGACCATTTGTATATACGCACCTGTGCCAAGAAATACGGACTTTATTTCTCGCGTCCCGGCAACGGTATCTGTCATCAGGTTCATCTTGAACGCTTCGGTATTCCCGGCAAGACTCTTATAGGTTCGGATAGCCATACGCCTACAGGCGGCGGTTTAGGTATGCTCGCTTTCGGTGCAGGCGGACTTGACGTTGCGGTTGCTATGGGCGGCGGCGCGTACCATATCACCATGCCCGAAATGGTACGTGTAAATTTGAGCGGAAAACTTAACGATTGGGTTTCTGCCAAAGACGTTATTCTCGAAGTGCTTCGCCGTTTGAGCGTAAAGGGCGGCGTGGGCAGAATTATTGAATACGGCGGAGAGGGCGTTAAAACTCTCACCGTTCCCGAACGCGGAACTATTACTAACATGGGTGCAGAGTTGGGTGCGTCTACTTCGGTGTTCCCCTCTGACGAAAACACCCGTCTTTTCCTCGCTGCGCAGGGCAGAGAAGACCAATATGTAGAACTCAAAGCAGATGACGATGCCGAGTACGACCTCGTTATAGATATAAATCTTTCGGAACTTGTTCCTGCGGCGGCTTGTCCTCATAGCCCCGATAACGTTAAATCTATTGAAGAAATAGGCAATATCAAGGTTGACCAAGTATGTATCGGTTCGTGTACTAACTCGTCGTTTGTTGACCTTATGAAGGTTGCTCATATATTAAAGGGCAAAACCGTTAACGATAACGTAAGCCTTTCTATCGCTCCCGGTAGTAAACAGGTATATAATATGCTTGCCGAATGCGGTGCTTTAGGTTGGATGATAGATGCAGGTGCCAGAATTCTCGAAAGCGCTTGCGGTCCTTGCATAGGTATGGGACAGTCGCCTCAATCTGCAGGTGTTTCACTCCGTACCTTCAACCGTAACTTCCTCGGAAGAAGCGGCACAAAAGATGCACAGGTATATCTCGTAAGCCCTGAAACAGCGGCGATCTCGGCACTCACTGGCGTACTTACCGACCCGAGAACTATCGGAAAAATGCCTGAGATTCCTATGCCTACTCGTTTTATGATAAACGATAACATGGTTATTAAACCTGCAACGGTTGAAGAAGCGCCTAATGTTGAAGTCGTTCGCGGACCTAACATCAAGCCTTTCCCCGAAAGCAGACCTGTTCCCGAATCTATTGATTGCGAATGTATACTTAAAGTCGGCGACAATATAACCACCGATCATATCATGCCCGCAGGTGCAAAGATTCTTCCTTACCGTTCCAATATCCCGTATCTTTCTAACTTCTGCTTTGAAGTATGTGATGAGGAATTTCCTGCAAGAGCCAAAGAAAAGAACGGCGGTATAATTATCGGAGGCGAAAACTACGGTCAGGGTTCTTCGCGTGAACACGCGGCACTCGTTCCGCTTTATCTTGGCGTAAAGGCTGTAATTGCAAAGAGTTTCGCGCGTATCCATGCGGCGAACCTTGTAAATGCAGGTATCTTGCCTTTGACTTTTGCTAATGCTGACGATTACGAACTTGTATCGCTTGGCGACAGACTTGTTCTTTCGGATATCCGTAATTGCATCAAAGAGGGCAGAGAGATCACCCTTTCTGCAAACGGCAAGGATATCAAACTCGTGTCCTCGCTTTCGGAACGCGACCGCGATATTATTCTTGCGGGCGGTTTGCTCGAATATACAAAAGGATAAAACCTCCCCAAAAATCTTCGATTTTCGGGGACCTAATAGTCGCTGACGCTCTCGATTGAAAACTGCGTTGTGCACTCGCAGACATCATAGATATAAAAATTCACGCACATGTCGCGGATTTTTATAAGAATTTTATTGTATTTAAAAGTTTTTGGGGATTCTTAAGGGGATTTTTTCAAAAATCCCCTTGAGTCTATCTAAACCCCCAAATAAAACCCCATAAAAAGGAGAATAAAAATGGCAAAAATACAGATGAAAACGCCGCTTGTCGAAATGGACGGCGACGAAATGACAAGGATTATCTGGAAACAGATAAAAGATATTCTTCTTCTCCCTTATATCGACCTCAAGACCGAATATTATGACCTCGGTTTGGAGTGCCGTAACGAAACTAACGACCAAGTAACTATCGACTCTGCAAACGCTACAAAGAAATACGGTGTTGCTGTAAAATGCGCAACTATCACGCCCAATGCAGCGCGTATGACAGAGTATAACTTGAAAGAAATGTGGAAGTCCCCGAACGGAACTATTCGTGCTATACTTGACGGTACGGTTTTCCGCACTCCTATAATTGTAAAGGGTATTCCGCCTTACGTACGTAACTGGACTAAACCTATATCCATTGCACGTCATGCCTATGGCGATATCTATAAGGCTACCGAACTTCGCGCTTCTGCAGGTTCTAAAGCCGAACTTGTCGTTACTTCGCCCGACGGTACGGAAACACGCGCACTGATTCAAGATTTCAAGACCGACGGTATTGTTCAGGGTATTCACAATATTGATAAATCCATCGAAGGTTTTGCAAGAAGTTGCTTTAATTATGCACTTGATACAGGTATGAGCCTTTGGTTCTCCACAAAAGATACTATAAGCAAAACCTACGACCACCGTTTCAAAGATATCTTTGCCGAAATTTATGAAAACGAGTACAAAGCACGTTTTGAAGAAGCGGGAATAGAATACTTCTACACCCTTATCGACGATGCGGTTGCTCGTGTAATTCGCTCTGAGGGCGGATTTATTTGGGCATGTAAGAATTATGACGGCGACGTTATGAGCGATATGGTTTCTACCGCTTACGGCTCGCTGGCAATGATGACGAGTGTGCTCGTTTCTCCCGACGGTATTTATGAATACGAGGCGGGTCACGGAACGGTTCAACGCCATTATTATAATCATCTCAAGGGTTTGCCTACTTCGACCAACTCTGTTGCTACGATATTTGCTTGGACAGGTGCGCTCCGTAAGAGAGGCGAACTTGACGAAACTCCCGAATTATGTGCGTTTGCCGATAAATTGGAAAAGGCATGTATAGACACGATCGAAAGCGGAGTTATGACAAAAGACCTTTATCTTATTTCCACTCTTGAGAATAAGACTCAGGTTGACACGGTAGGCTTTTTAGAGGCTATCGCATCAAGACTTTAATATGTGTTAAAGGGTTGGCGCAACCACAATTTGTGACAACCCTTTTTGCTATTGACATTTTATACCTATTGTTGTATAATCATAAAAACAAATACGCACCACGGAGGCGACATCGTGGATATAAAAGATATTTTTGCCGTATGTAATATAATTCTTACGGCTGCTTTTGTACTTTGTTATCTATATCAGTTTGTATATATTTTTTGGGTTTTCCTCGGAAAGGATAAATCCAAACCTATTCAAAGCGAAAAACTAAATAAATTCGGTGTTGTTATCAGTGCCCGTAACGAGGAAAATGTTATAGGTCACTTGCTTGAAAGTATAAACCGTCAAGATTATCCGAAAGAACTTATCAAAATATTCCTTATCGCCGATAACTGTACCGATAATACGGCGCAGGTTGGCAGAGACTATGGCGCGATAGTTTTAGAGCGCGATAATAAGGAACTTATCGGTAAGGGTTATGCGCTTGACTTTTTGTTTAAGAAGTTAATTGCCGAAAAAGATGATTGCGACGCTTACATAGTTTTCGATGCCGATAACCTTGTTGATAAAAATTTCGTGAAAGAAATGAACATCAATTTCAACCGCGGTTATAAGGCTCTTACAAGTTACCGTAACTCTAAGAATTACGGAACGAACTGGATAACAGCAGGTTATTCGCTTTGGTTCTTGCGCGAGGCTAAGTATCTCAACCATGCAAGAATGAAGTTTGGCACTTCTTGTGCAATTTCCGGCACGGGCTTTTGTGTCAGCCGCGAAATCATAGAAAAGAATAACGGTTGGAAGTATCATCTCCTTACCGAGGATATCGAATTTTCGGTAGATATGGCGATACGCGACGAGATGATCGGTTATAGCGGAGGTTCGGTAGTTTACGACGAACAACCCGAAACGTTTAAACAGTCTTGGAACCAGCGTTTGCGTTGGTCAAAGGGTTTTTATCAGGTGTTCGGTAAATACGGCGGTAAACTGTTTACGAACATTTTCAAGGGATCTTTCGCTTGTTACGATATGCTCATGACGGTATTTCCGGCACTTGCGTTTACGGTGCTTTCTATTTTGTGCTGTATCTCTGAGTTCATTTACGGCATGACGATATTTACGCAATATCCGAATTTCTCTGTGTTCTTCCAATTTTGTATGGTTCCGGTTCTCTATTTCTGCTCTATCATCTATATGCTGATATTTGTTGTCGGCTTCATAACGCTCATCACAGAGTGGGATGTTATCGACTGTCCGCCCAAAAAGATGATAAAGTATCTGTTCACTTTCCCGATATTCATGCTGTCGTATTGTCCTATCGCAATAACAGCGCTCTTCAAAAAGGTTGAGTGGACACCTATCAAACATAACGTAACCAAATCCATTTACGACGTTCAATCGGTAGAAGAAACCGAAGGACAGATTGAAGAACCGACAAACGAACAATAAAAAACCAAAAACCGTTGCATTAGACTGCAACGGTTTTTTATACCTTTTGTTAGAACATTTGTTCTTGACAAACACATGTTCGGGTGATATCATATAAGGTATATAAAAAGGAAGAAGTGACACTGTATGTATATGGGACCTGCCGACGGCGGACAGATAATGAAAAATTCTAATTTTCATGATACGAAAACTCTCGGAAAACTTGCACCGAACGGGTTTCGAACTATTTTGCATTGCGATGCAAATTCTTTTTTTGCCTCATGCGAAACGGCGTTGCATCCCGAGTATGCGTCTGTTCCTATGGCGGTTTGCGGAAGCGTAGAGGATAGGCACGGGATAGTACTTGCGAAGAACGAACTGGCAAGGAAATATAATATACGTACGGCGGAAACGGTTTGGGAAGCAAAGAAAAAATGCCCAAATCTGCTTGTGGTTCGACCGACGTACGGACTGTATAGCGAGATGTCGCAAAAAATGAATAGGATTTTCTACGATTATACAGACCTTGTAGAACCGTTCGGTATCGACGAAAGTTGGCTTGATGTTACGGGTTCGTCGAAACTGTTCGGGAGTGGGTGCAATATTGCCGATACTATACGCGAACGTATTAAATCCGAATTGGGTATAACCGTTTCGGTCGGTGTGTCTTTTAATAAAGTGTTTGCGAAACTCGGCAGCGATTTAAAAAAGCCTAACGCAACCTCGGAAATACCGCCCGAACGGTTTGCATCTATCGTTTGGCCTTTGCCTGTGACCGATTTGCTTTTCGTCGGGCACTCTACCGCAAAAGCACTTGCGCAAATCGGGATAAAAACAATAGGCGACCTTGCCTGTTGCGACAGTACGGCTATAAAAAATACGCTTGGCAAAAACGGAATAATGCTCAAAGAATTTGCGCTTGGCCGCGATTATGCCGAGGTTACGCCTTTTGGTTATGAACCCGACCCGAAATCGGTGTCAAACGGTATGACTTTTCGTTATAATCTTGTTACGCCCGAGGACGTGTCGTTTGCCGTCACCTATCTGTCCATGTCGGTTGCCGAGAGATTGCGTAAACATGGAATGTGTTGTAAAAACGTTGCGGTGACTATTCGATCTCCCGACCAGAGTTCTATAAACCGCTCGGCAATGCTAACGCATCCAACCTGCCTTTGGAACGAGATATCGGACAGTGCACTTGCAATTATAAAAGCAAACACCAAACCCGATAAAGAGATATATTCGCTAACGGTTCATGCCGAAAAACTAACGCGTGAAAACGAAATTTTGTTTCAGCAATGCTTTTTCGAACAAGATTGGGAAAAACAATACAGAAAACTTCATTCGCTTGAGTCTGCGGTGGATTCTATCCGAACCCGATACGGAAAAAATTCCATAAATATAGCGTCATCTCTTAATAACCGATTGATTTGAATAATTTATAAAAAATCGGCGATACCTCTTTTATTTTTTTGCGAAATGTGGTATAATATATCACTTAAGTCAAAAGGAGGCGTTTTGCAGGTGGAAAGGTTTAAACTTGTGTCGGATTTTGCGCCCACGGGTGACCAGCCCGAGGCTATTTCCGCGTTGGTAAACGGCATAGAAAACGGTGACCGCGACCAAACACTTATCGGTGTTACCGGTTCGGGTAAAACCTTTACTATGGCTAATGTTATTGCACGTGCGAATCGCCCTGCGATAATTCTTGAACCAAATAAGACTTTGGCGGCGCAGGTCTGCTCGGAAATGCGCGAATTCTTCCCCGAAAACGCGGTAGAGTTCTTCGTTTCTTACTACGATTATTATCAACCCGAAGCGTACGTTCCGGGTAAAGATGTTTATATCGAAAAAGATGCCGCCGTTAATAATGAAATAGATAAATTGCGCCATTCGGCAACGAGTGCACTTTTCGAGCGCAGGGACGTTATCATTGTCGCGTCGGTAAGTTGTATATATTCGCTCGGTGACCCCGAAGAATATGCGCAACAGGTGCTCTCTATCCGTAAAGGCGCGATATTCTCGCGCGATGACGTTATAAAACGCCTTGTTGCTTTGCAGTACGGCAGAAGTGATATAGGGTTCGAAAGAAACAATTTCCGTGTACGCGGCGACGTTTTGGATATTTTTCCGTCGAATACCGATACCGATGCCGTAAGAGTAGAGTTCTTCGGCGACGAGGTGGATAGGATCTGCAAAATAAACGTTGTTACGGGCGAGGCGGGTGCCGATATGTCGCACGTGGCAATATATCCTGCGTCGCACTATGTTACCTCGTCGGAAACACGCAAAAAGGCACTTGACGAAATTGTTGCCGAACTTGACGAACGTATAGAGTATTTTGAGAAACAAAACAAATTCATCGAGGCTCAACGTATACGCGAACGTACCATGTTCGACGTAGAGCAAATTCGCGAAATAGGATTCTGCTCGGGCGTCGAAAACTATTCGCGCGTACTTTCGGGACGAGAACCGGGAAGTGCACCGTATACGCTTTTGGACTATTTCCCGTCGGATTACCTTGTGTTCGTTGACGAAAGCCACGTTATGCTTCCGCAGATACGCGGTATGGCTGCAGGTGATAAGGCACGTAAGACGAATCTTATTGAATACGGCTTCCGTTTGCCGTCTGCGTATGATAACCGACCGCTTGTTTTTGATGAGTTTAACGAAAAACGCGGACAGACTATTTATGTAAGCGCAACACCTAAAGAATACGAGCGTTCGCTTTCTACTCGCTTGGTAGAACAGATAATCCGTCCCACAGGTCTGCTTGATCCCGAGGTTGAGGTACGTCCGACAAAGGGGCAGATAGATGACCTTGCAGGTGAGATACGTATTCGCGCCGCGAAAAAGGAAAGAGTGCTTGTTACCACTCTTACCAAGAAAATGGCGGAAGACCTTACCGAATTTTTTGAACTTTCGGGTATCCGTTGCCGTTATATGCACTACGATATCGACACAATGGAGCGAATGGATATCTTGCGCGGACTCCGTGCAGGTGAGTTCGATGTGCTTGTAGGTATCAACCTGCTTCGCGAAGGTCTTGACCTTCCAGAAGTTTCGCTTGTTGCTATACTTGATGCCGATAAAGAGGGATTTTTGCGCAGCGAGATCTCGCTTGTGCAAACAATTGGCAGAGCCGCAAGAAATGCCGAGGGCAAGGTAATAATGTATGCCGATACCGAAACCGATTCTATGCGACGTGCGATTAACGAAACCAATCGCCGCCGCAGTATTCAAGATGCCTACAATAAGGCAAACGGTATCACGCCCAAGACCATAGTTAAAGATATCCGCGCACCTATCGAGATAACATCGAAGAAAGAAGCGGAAAAACTCGAAAAGAATAAGAAGTTAAGCAAAGACGAAAAGAAGAAACTTATTGATAAACTTACTGCCGATATGAAACGCGCCGCCAAGGATCTCGATTTCGAAACCGCCGCGTTCATACGCGATAAGATAAGAAGATTGATGCAGGGGTAAATATGTCAGATAAAATAGTTGTAAAAGGTGCAAGAGTCCATAACTTAAAAGATGTTGATGTAACAATACCCAGAGATAAACTTGTTGTATTTACGGGACTTTCGGGTTCGGGTAAATCAAGCCTTGCTTTCGATACGCTTTATGCCGAGGGACACCGCCGTTTTGTCGAGTCGCTCTCGTCTTATGCGCGTATGTTCTTGGGACAACTTGATAAACCCGACGTCGACCTTATCGAAGGTCTTTCTCCTGCTATATCAATAGACCAGAAAACTACCTCTCGCAACCCGCGCTCTACCGTAGGTACAGCGACCGAGATATACGATTATCTTCGTCTGCTCTATGCGAGAATAGGTATACCGCACTGTCCTATCTGCGGCGAGGCGATAAATCAGCAGTCGGTGGATGAAATCGTAGAACGCATTTCCGAACTGGACGAAGGAACTCGTTTTATGGTACTTGCGCCCGTTGTTTCGGCAAAAAAAGGTATGCATGAAAAGGTTTTTGAGGACGCAAGAAAAAGCGGTTACGTGCGTGTCCGCGTAGACGGAATTATGTACGACCTTTCCGAAAATATAACACTTGATAAGAATATAAAGCATGACGTAGATATAATCGTAGACCGTCTGGTTATGCGCGGAGATATCCGTTCCCGCCTTGCGGAAAGTATAGAAACTGCGTCCAAACTCGCAAACGGAATAATAAAGATAATGTTCCCCGACGCAAGTGAAGACGATAACGAAATGGTATTTTCGCAGAATTATGCTTGTAAAACGCACGGCGTTTCGATAGGCGAACTTACGCCGCGTATGTTCTCGTTCAATAACCCGTCGGGCGCTTGTGAGGCGTGCGGCGGATTGGGTGAAAATAACGTTTTTTCGGAAGAAAAACTTATTCCCGAACGCAGTTTGTCGATTTTTGCAGGTGCGATAGTCTGTAACGGATTTAAAAGTGCCGAACCGGGGGGATATTTTGCTGAACTGATTAATTCTGTCGGCAGGTATCACGGTTTTGACGTCCATACGCCGATAGAAAAATACTCCGAAGAAGGTTATAGCGTTCTTATGTACGGTAACAAGCGCAAGCGTAAATCGGTAAGCGAACCGTTGTTTAAAGGCGTTATCGGTATGATCGAGCATCGTTATAAAATGGGCGGAGGCTATGAGGCGCGTGAGTATTACGAGCAATTCATGGATTTTATACCGTGTCCCGAATGTCACGGACGTAGATTAAAGAACGAGGCTCTTGCCGTTACTGTCGGCGGAATCAATATTTCGGAACTTTGTAACATGTCGGTTATCAATGCACGTAAATTCTTCGCGATGCTTAAACTGACTAAAACCGAAGCCGAAATCGCAAAAGAAATATTAAAAGAGATAAACGCAAGACTGTCTTTCCTTGAAAATGTCGGTTTGGGATATCTTACACTTTCGCGTAAGGCAGGTTCGCTTTCGGGCGGCGAAGCACAGCGTATCCGACTTGCAACGCAAATCGGCAGTTCGCTTGTGGGCGTAATGTACGTTCTTGACGAGCCGAGTATCGGTCTGCATCAACGCGATAATCAAAAACTTATAAATACACTTAAAAAACTTCGTGATATAGGCAATACCGTGTTAGTGGTAGAGCATGACGAGGAAACGATAGAAGAAGCCGACTATATTGTCGATATCGGACCGGGTGCGGGTGTTCGCGGCGGAGAAGTGGTGTTTACGGGCACTCCCGCACAGATAAAAAAATGCAAACACTCTGTTACGGGACAATATCTTTCGGGCGCAAAAAGCGTGTCTGTTCCTACCGTGCGCCGTAAAGGCAACGGTGGATTTATAACCGTTGTCGGCGCATCGGAAAATAACCTAAAAGGGATTGACGTTACAATTCCTCTCGGAAAATTCGTCTGCGTGACGGGTGTTTCGGGTTCGGGTAAATCGTCGCTTGTCAATGCCGTGCTTTATAATACACTTGCGCGTAAACTCGGACGAGCCTCGCTTATTCCGGGTAAGCATAAAGAAATTGTCGGTATAGACAATATAGACAAAATAATTCAGATAGACCAGTCACCGATCGGACGTAACCCGCGCTCCAACCCTGCGACATATACGGGTGTTTTTAATGATATACGCGCGGTATTCGCTTCGACGCCCGATGCTAAGGCGCGCGGATACAGCGAGGGAAGATTCTCGTTTAACGTAAAAGGTGGCAGATGCGAATCCTGCAGAGGCGACGGTACGTTGACAATCGAAATGCATTTCTTGCCCGATGTTTATGTTACCTGCGACGTATGTAAAGGTAAGCGCTACAATTATGAAACGCTTGAGATTAAATATAAGGGGAAATCCATTTACGATATACTGGAAATGACATGCGACGAGGGTAGGGAATTTTTCCAAAACTATCCTTCGATCAAACGCAAATTGGATACTCTTTGCGATGTCGGCTTGGGTTATGTCAAAATCGGACAGCCTGCA
>JAZRUR010000060.1:0-19624 GCA_045652625.1 Eubacteriales bacterium
AGGCGACGGTTCTGAAGGCGACGGTTCTGAAGGCGACGGTTCTGAAGGCGACGGTTCTGAAGGCGACGGCTCTGAAGGCGACGGCTCTGAAGGCGACGGTTCTGAAGGCGACGGTTCTGGAGGCGACGGTTCTGAAGGGGACGGTTCTGAAGGCGACGGTTCTGAAGGCGACGACAACGACGGTGAAGTTGTAGCAGGCGACATCGACGGCGACGGCGACGTTGACATTGCTGACTATGTTCTCGTTAAGCGTGTTGTATTGAAGAACGTTGAACTTACCGAAGACCAACTCGAACTCGCTGACCTTGATGGCGACGGCGATATTGATATTACCGACTACGTTCTCGTTAAGAGAATTGTTCTTGGTACTTACACCGTAGAAAGCGACGATGACGCTACTGAAGGTGAAGGCACCGAAGGTGAAGGCTCTGAAGGTGAAGGCACTGAAGGTGAAGGCACTGAAGGTGAAGGCACTGAAGGTGAAGGCACTGAAGGCGAAGGCACCGAAGGCGAAGGCACCGAAGGTGACGACGCTACTGAAGGCGAAGGCACCGAAGGTGACGAAGGCGCTGAAGGCGACGACTCTATTGATATCGTAGAATAATTAGTTTAGGCTAATTTTAAGGCATCCGCAAACGCGGATGCCTTTTTTATCCCAAAATTCCATATTAGAAAAAACTTTTAACATCATTTTTTCGGCAAAACAAAAAATCCACACACGGTGGATTTTTGTTGTATTATTCAATTTAAGAAGTTAAGCGATTTCAAGACAGAGTTTAATCATTTCGTTAAAACCTGTCTGGCGTTCCTCGGTGGAAAGTTCTTCTTTTGTGAACATGTGGTTGCTTACCGTACAAACGCAAAGCGCTTTTGCTTTCGCTTTTGCGGCTATCATATAGAGCGCGGCGGCTTCCATTTCTACACCGAGAATGCCCATTTCTTTCCATTGAGCGTTTACTTCCTCGGGTGCGTAGAACACGTCGGTGGAGTAGATGTTACCAACACGCGCGTTGATACCGAGTTCTTTTGCCTTTGCGTCTGCGGCTTTAAGCAGTTCAAAATCGGCTATCGGAGCGAAAGTGCCGGGGAGTTTATACTGCCAAGCAAAGTTGCTGTCGTGGCAAACACCCTGCGCAATGATGATATCGCGTACGTTAACACCGTCGCCGATACCGCCTGCCGAACCTGCGCGGATTATCTGCTTTACGCCGTAGTGGTTATAAAGTTCGTATGCGTATATGCCGATAGACGCCATACCCATGCCGTGTCCCATAACCGAAACACGTTTGCCCTTGTAGTAGCCCGTGTAGCCGAGCATTCCGCGCACTTCGTTGAAGCAAACCGCGTCCGTGAGATAGGTTTCGGCAATGTACTTAATGCGAAGCGGGTCGCCGCACATTATAACGGTTTCGGCAATATCGCCGATCTTTGCTGAATTGTGGGGAGTAGACATAGGAAAAACCTCCGTTTTTTAATTTGTTCCTGCGGAACAGTTATATTCGCCTGACGGCGAGTGATATTGTTCCTACGGAACAGTTATATTCCGCGCAAACGCGGAGTGATATTGTTGCCTAACGGCAACAGTTAAGGTAAGGACTTCGTCCTTTTTGATTTTTTATTGTATAGATTACGAATTTAAAACAAATACAATAAATTTTCATAAAAATCGGCGAATCGGGTTTCCCCGAAAATCGAAGATTTTTGGGGAATCAGTTGTGTTGCCAAGCGCTTAAATACTTCTTCTGATTTTCGGTGAGAGTGTCTATTTCGCAACCCCAGAACGCGAGTTTGCGACGTGCAACTTCTTCGTCAACTTCACGCGGAACGCTAATCAATTTTTCGCTGATGTTGTCCTTATTGGTAACAAGGTGCAATGCCGAAAGCGCCTGAATTGCAAACGACATATCCATAATTTCGGCAGGGTGTCCGTCGCCTGCGCAGATATTTACAAGTCTGCCTTCTGCGATAACGTAAACGGTGTTGCCGTTGGGGAGTTTGTATCCGATGATATTGTTACGTGCCTCGAACGTTTCAACGGCGTATTCGCGCAATGCTTTCATATCAACTTCTACGTCGAAGTGACCTGCGTTTGTGAGGATCGCGCCGTCTTTAAGCAACGGGAAGTGTTTTGTGGTGATAATTTCGCAGTCGCCCGTAACGGTACAGAAGAAGTCGCCGACCTTCGCCGCTTCCTCCATAGGCATAACGGCAAAACCGTCCATAACCGCTTCCATTGCGCGTATCGGGTCTACCTCGGTAACGATAACCGATGCGCCAAGTCCTTTTGCACGCATAGCAACGCCCTTGCCGCACCAGCCGTAACCTGCAACGACCGCTTTTTTACCTGCAACGATAAGGTTTGTCGAGCGGTTGATACCGTCCCAAACCGATTGTCCGGTGCCGTAACGGTTGTCGAAAAGATGCTTACAGTCGGCATCGTTAACCAAAACCATGGGGAATTCAGGCATGCCCTCACGCGCCATAGCCTGTAAACGGATAATGCCTGTCGTGGTTTCTTCGCAACCGCCGATTACGTTAGGTAACAGTTCGCGGTACTTGGTGTGAATAAGGTTAACGAGGTCGCCGCCGTCATCAATAATGATGTTCGGTCTGCCTTCCTCGATAACGCGGGAAATGTGAAGTTCATATTCCTCATCTGTACAGCCGTGCCAAGCGTAAACGTTCAAACCGCCGTGAACCAAAGCCGCGGCAACGTCGTCTTGGGTAGATAGGGGGTTAGAGCCTGTAATATACATTTCTGCGCCGCCCGACGCGAGTACACGGCAGAGATATGCCGTTTTTGCTTCGAGGTGGACCGAAAGCGCGATTCTCATACCCGAAAAAGGTTTGGTTTTAATAAATTCTTCCTCGATTCCGCGAAGAAGGTCCATATTGCTTTTTACCCATTGGATTTTTGTTTCGCCGCTTTCCCAAAGCGAAATATCTTTAATATCGTAAGACATAGCGTTCTCCTTATTTATCTGTTTCTTCAACGATTTTATTCACGTTATAATAAAGTTCTTCTTCGTCAATGGTAAGAAGTTTTTTGTTTTTCATTACCACTTTGCCGTCAAGCACGAGCGTATCGGTTTCGCTGCCGTCGCAACAGTAGCATATTGCCGCGTAATAGTTGCGAAGGGGTACCATTTGAGGTACGTTCGTGTCGAGCAGAGCGATATCGGCTTTCCAACCGATTTCGATTTTGCCTAATTTGTCAAATCCGAGTGCTTTTGCACCGTTAACCGTTGCAAAATCAAGCGCGGTCTTCGCAGGGATTGCGGTCGAATCGTAATTCGTGCCCTTGTGGAGCAAGGTCATGTAATTAAGTTCGGCAAACATATTAAGCGAGTTGTTTGAAGCGGCAGAGTCGGTACCGATACAAACGTTGACGCCTGCTTTGTCAAGTTGGTAGATAGGCGCGATACCGTTGCCGAGTTTAAGGTTGCTTTTCGGGTTGGATGCAACCGAAACGCCGTATTTAGCGAGAAGTTCAATATCGTGCTCGGTCAACTGAACACAGTGTGCGGCGAGGGTTTTGTTCTCGAACAATCCCAAACTCGCAACGTATTCGGTAGGGGTACAGCCGTTGTCGCGCATACAGTCATTAAACTCCGCCTTACTTTCCGAAAGGTGGATATTAAGACCGAGGCCCAATCTTTGTGCCTCCGACGAGCATTTAAGGAGAAATTCCTTGTCGCAGGTGTATATCGCGTGGGGCGCGAGCATGAATTTTATATTATCATAACCTTTAAATTCTTCGATTTCGGCATATTGCTCGTCAAGTCTGCGCTGACCGCCGTCGCTGCCTGTAAGACCTCTGCTGACAACCGCTCTCATTCCCGATTTGATAGCCGCCTTTGCAGACGCGCCCGGGAAAAGGTGCATATCGCAAAAAGTACCGCAACCGCGCTTTATCATTTCGGCACAAGCGAGGAGAGAACCCCAGTATGCCTGTTCGTTATTTAACTTTTCTTCTCTCGGCATTACGCCCTCGAAAAGCCATTGCATAAAGGGCAAATCGTCCGCCGCGTTGCGCAACACAGACATATAAGCGTGTGTGTGCGAGTTTACAAACGCAGGCATGGCAAGTCTGTTTTCGCCGTCGATGATTTCGTCCGCAGTAAAACTTTCGGGTTGTTCGCCTATTGCGACGATGATACCGTCGGTGATACAAATGTCTTTCGTCGACACCGCGTCATTTTCGGGCAGAAGCACGTTTTTTATAAGAAGATTCATAGTAAAACCTCCGAAAAATGATTAGAAATTCAACAAAAATCCGTTTTTACACGAATACATTTTATATTATACAATGGAAATTACTGAAAATCAAGAAAAATGGTTGATATTATAAAGTTTTGGTGATATAATTAAGATCTCGTATATTATCCTATTCGAAATAAGGTGTGAGAATATGTATAAGATAGTTTCAAAAGAGGCGCTTAATCCGACCGTTTCCAAAATGGTCATTTATGCCCCTGCAATAGCAAAAAAAGCACAACCCGGTCAGTTTATAATTCTTCGTGTCGATGACGAGGGCGAAAGAATCCCCCTCACCATTGCCGATTATGATGCAGAAAAGGGTACTGTTACGATCATCTATCAGATAGTCGGCGGTACTACAAAATTGCTTGACTCCAAAAAAGAGGGCGAATGCATTTCCGATTTCGTCGGACCTTTGGGCAAACCTACCGAAACCGACGGTATCAAGAAGGTTGCCGTTATCGGCGGCGGCGTCGGCTGTGCTATCGCACTTCCCGTTGCGAAGAAGTTGCATGAACTCGGCGCAGAGGTTCACTCTGTTGTCGGATTCCGTAACAAAGACCTTGTTATTTTGGAAGATGAGTTTAGAGCATGCAGCGACAAGTACCTCATCATGACCGACGACGGTTCGGTCGGCGAAAAAGGTCTTGTTACCGACGCTTTGCGTAAACTTATCGAAAGCGGCGAAAAGTATGACGAGGTTATCGCTATTGGTCCGCTTATAATGATGAAGTTCGTATGCAAACTCACAAAAGAGTTTGGCATTAAAACCACCGTCAGCATGAACCCGATTATGATAGACGGTACAGGTATGTGCGGCGGTTGCCGTCTTACCGTTGGCGGTAAGGTTAAGTTCGCGTGTGTCGACGGCCCCGATTTTGACGGACACGAGGTTGATTTCGACGAGGCTATGGACAGAGGCTCGATGTACCGCGACTTCGAACGTCACAGTTACGAAGAAACCTGCAATCTTTTAAATAAATCCGTGGAATAAGGGGGAGGAACGAACAATGCCTAACATGTCTTTAAACAAGAATCCGATGCCTCATCAAGACCCCAAAGTCCGCGCGCGTAATTTCGATGAGGTTGCGCTTGGTTATACCCCCGAACAGGCAATCGACGAGGCAAAACGCTGCCTTAACTGCAAAAACCGTCCTTGCGTTTCGGGTTGTCCCGTAAATATTGCGATTCCCGAATTTATAGCGCGTGTTGCAGAGGGCGATTTTGAGGGCGCTTACGAGGTTATTACACGTCAAAGTTCGCTTCCTGCCGTTTGCGGCAGAGTTTGTCCGCAGGAAACACAGTGCGAAAGCAAGTGTGTCCGCGGAATAAAGGGCGAACCTGTTGCGATAGGCAGACTTGAACGCTTTGTTGCGGATTATCATAACGCTAATTGTAATACTCTTCCCGAAAAACCCAAATCCAACGGACACAAGGTTGCGGTTATCGGCTCGGGCCCTTCGGGCTTGGCTTGTGCAGGCGACCTTGCAAAAAAAGGTTACTCGGTTACGGTTTTTGAGGCTTTGCACGTTGCAGGCGGTGTGCTTGTTTACGGTATTCCCGAATTCCGTTTGCCCAAGGCTATCGTTGCAAAAGAAATAGAAACACTTAAAGCACTCGGCGTTGAGGTAAGAACCAACACCGTCGTGGGCAAAACTATTTCGGTTGACGAATTAATGAAGGAAGAAGGCTTCGAGGCGGTATTCATCGGCTCGGGCGCAGGACTTCCGAGATTTATGGGAATCGAAGGCGAAAACCTTAAAGGTGTATACTCGGCTAACGAATTCTTGACAAGAATAAATCTTATGAAAGCCTACCGCGAGGACAGCAAGACACCTATCTTCCGTGCAAAGAAGGTTGCTGTATGCGGCGGCGGTAATGTTGCTATGGACGCGGCAAGAAGCGCACTTCGTTTGGGTGCAGACGAGGTATATATCGTCTATCGCCGCGGTGAAAGCGAACTCCCCGCACGTGCCGAAGAAGTCGAACACGCAAAAGAGGAAGGCGTTATCTTCAAACTCCTTACCAACCCGACCCGTATTTTGAAAGGCGAAAACGGTTTTGTCGGCGGAATGGAATGTGTCGAGATGACACTCGGCGAACCCGACGCATCGGGCAGAAGAAAACCCGTTGTAAAAGAGGGAAGCGAATTTGTGTTAGATGTCGACTGCGTAATTATGGCAATCGGTACATCTCCCAATCCGCTTATTAAATCCACAACCGTTGGTCTTGATACCGAAAAATGGGGCGGTATCATCGCAGACGAAACAGGACTTACCTCGCGCGAGAACGTTTATGCCGGCGGCGACGCGGTCACGGGCGCTGCAACCGTAATTCTCGCAATGGGTGCAGGAAAAACTGCCGCAGATGCGATAGACAAGAAATTGAGCAATAAATAAATACATAAGTTTAAGGGGTCGATGCCGATTAAGCATCAACCCCTTTTTATTGTATAAGAAATCACCGCAGATTCGAAAAATCCGCGGTGATTTTGTGTTTGTTATCAGTAAATGTCCACGTTCAACATTGCGCAGAGGGCTTCGACAGAGGTGTACATCTGGTTTTTGAGGAATACACGCGGTTGCGAATCGCCGTAATTGCCGATGACTTCAAAAAGCATCGAATCGTTGTTGATTTCAAGCACGTTTCCGGTTAAGTACATAGGTTCGAATTGCTCAATATCATCGTGTGTATAACAGAGCGACACCGAACTTCCGTTACTGTTACAACTAAAGGTTCCGTAGGTTGCGGGGAAACCCATAGGTGCAGGATGCCAGCCGGTAGCGTTTTCTCCGAAAAGTCCGGGGTGGTCGGCTGCGTTAAGGTATTCGCTGTCGTAGACTTCAAGCGTTCCGTTGGCATTGAAAACAAAACTTGTCACATAAAGGGTATCGCCTTCAAGTACCGCGGTTGTCCAAGAACCGACTATTTTATCAATGAGTTCGGCGGAAAAGTCAGGGGTGTTGTCGGGCGTGGCTTCGGGAACGGACTGCGCGTCGTCGGGAATGGAATCGGAAGTGGATTGCCCGTCGTTAGGGTTGCTGCTTTGGATAGGCTCGTAAACAATATTTACCCTTTTGCTGTAAATGTCCATTACCCATTTGTCGTAACTGTCGAATCTTATATTTTCGCCCATAGGCGTAGCGCTGTCGGGAACCGCCGCGGCAAAACGATCCGAAACCAAGCCGTTAAATACCACGACGTGGATCTTTGTCGATGTTATATTCGAAGGCAGGTCGCAGGGAACCGAAATTATCCTTTCACCCGGTTCGACCGCTCCGCTGAAGACAGCGCAAGAGCCGTCGGGTCTGGTGTTGTTTTCGCTGACGAGATATACGCTGAATTTGTTGTTGCGGTTGACTTTGGAGTCGGGGGTGATGCCGAAATCGATAAACAAGGTTTTTGTGCGCAGGTCGTAATAAGCCGTGTCGCTTAAATAACCCTCAACAGAAACATTCGAATCGGTGTAATCAAAATTGTTTTCGGCGAAATCATAATTTTTATATTTCGAATCGCTGTATCTGAAAAGTTCGCCGTTTTGGAGAGTGCATACCCAACCGTCGCCGTGGGCTATGGGTATTGTTTGTACTCTGTTAGGCTCGGTATCTCTATGCGAGGTCGGCTTTAACAGAAATACAGCAACGACAGCGGCGATCAATAAAACTATCGCACCTGCAATTATCCCGATGATCGCGCCCGAACTTATACCCGACGGTGCGGTGTTTGTCTTGTTGCCGCAATGTAGGATTGCGATGCGTTCACACAGTTTTTCGTATTCGTTCTTGCTGTTGAGCGCTTCGGGAACTTCAAATTCAATGGCAACCTTGAACCAGTACGCCGATTTTGTAAGCAAATCGAGTTTTAGTTCTTCGTTTTTGATCATGGGGAAATCGGCTTTGTTTTCGTAAAGTTGTTTCAGAACCCAAGGCGCATCGGCATTTCCGCGTTTTGCGCTTTCTTGAAGCAGGTTTATTCTTTCGTCGATGTTTTCGACGTAAGATGAATAATCGAACATCGCAGGATGATACATGCCATCCGACGAACTTTTTAATAATTCAAGTGCAGTTTCTTCAAAACGTTCGTTTTCGCCCTTTAATTTAAGAGCAAGTGCGTATTGCGCGTAAGGGTTGCCGTTTTGAGAAAGGGTTTCAAGTTCTTCTTGGCTTTCGTTGCCGTTAAAACCGCTTTTAACCATAGCAAGTTCGGTATCATTAGCGGCAAGGCGAATCTTCGCGTAATCTTTTACTGCCGCTTCTTCGTGTGCGTGGCTTAATGCGATAATAGGCGCGGTGCGGTAAAGTGCAACGGTGTGTTTGTATTGCCATTTAAGAAGACTTACGGGGAAGAAAAGTGCGTATATACCCAAGGTAAGCGGAGTCAGAATGATGTACAAAAGATATTTGCCGAGAAGTTGCAATCCTCTGCCCTCGAAAATAAGAGGACTTCCGCCGATTACCGTGTGACGCGCCTTCCACTTTGTTATGTGTACACTTGCCCAAGGGTAAGCAATACCGAAAGTGATAAGGGTAAGCAGATAAAGCATGAGATGGTTTAAGAACCAGCCGCCCGCGCCGCCTGTGAATTTGCTTTCGACAGACGATGTGTCATCGGCGTAAACGGTATGCTTTACCTTCCATTTTTCCATACCCAATCCGAACCAGATAGAGTATATACCAAACGTAATTATTGTTAAGAAAACCCAAAGAATATATTTGCCGAAAAGTTGTGCTCCGTTACCGGTAAACTTAAGCCGTCTGCCGTTTATAACGGTGTGCTTTACTTCCCAACGCATCATCATACACATCGCCCAAGGGTAGGCGATGCCGAGCGTTAAGGTCATAATAATATAGGTAAGAATTCGCCAACCGATCCATTGAAGTGTAGAACCGTCAAAATAAGACGCTTTGCCGGTTGTGGGCATAGAACTTACGTTGTTTCGGTTTTTGGTCGCGAGAAAAACGATCAATGCAACTATTGAGCATACTGCGATAGCCGCAACAACAAGTGATATGACACGCATTACTGTACCTCCGATACTTTATTATATTAACAGTATAGCAAAATTTTGTCGAAAAGCAAGAATCTGTACACAATTTATCATAATTTTGTCAACATTTGCTTTGCATAACAGGATTTTTGACAATTAACTTTACAAAAGGGTAAAAATGTGTTATTATAATGATTAATAGAGCGAAAAACGGAGGTTTTTAATATGAAATGCCCTTCATGCGGACAACTTGAAAGCAAGGTTATCGACTCGCGTCCCTCGTCGGACGGAAGTTCCATTCGTCGCAGACGCGAATGTTTAGAATGTCAAAAACGCTTCACCACTTACGAAAATATAGAAACTTTACCGCTTATCGTTATCAAAAAGGACCTCTCGCGCGAAACGTTTGACAGAAACAAGATTCTAAATTCGATAATCCGCGCGTGTGATAAACGTCAGGTTACCTTGGCGCAGATGGATGCGGCGGTCAGCGAGATTGAAAACTCGTTGCAAAATTCTCTGCAAAACGAGGTTACGTCCGAGCGCATCGGCGAACTCGTTATGGATAAACTTAAAGATTTGGACGAGGTTGCCTATATCCGTTTCGCATCGGTTTACCGTCAATTCAAGGATTTAAGCGCGTTTATGGACGAACTCAAAAAGATGTTAGCGGAAAAATAAAATAAATACAGCAAAAGGTTTTCTACTTAACGTGGAAAACCTTTTTGTTTTTTGCAAAATTACACTTTGATGGGATAATATACTATTGCAATTTGCGAAAAAAGGTAGTATAATATCATGAATTAGAGTTTTTTGTTTTTTTAGAATAGGGATATATTATGACTAAAGAGATTATCATGTGGGTGACGATAGCGGCGTACATGGTTTTTATGGGCGTTATCGGCATTGTCACATCGAAGAAATCGAAAAATATGGGCGATTTCACCGTCGGCGGACGTAACGCCGGTGCGTGGATGTCTGCTTTTTCATATGGTACGGCGTATTTCTCTGCAGTAATGTTTATCGGCTACGCAGGTGGCACGGGTTGGAAATACGGTATTTGGGGCGTGTTGCCCGGTATCGGAAACGCAATAATCGGTTCGCTTTTCGCTTGGCTTGTATTAGCAAAGCGTACCCGTAAGGTTACCCGCGAAAACGGAATAACTTCCATGCCGCAGTTGTTTGAAAAAACGTACGGATCAAGCGCGATGAAGTTGTTTTCCGCGATCGTTATATTCATCTTCCTTTTGCCATATTCGGCATCGGTTTATAAGGGACTTACAAGTGTTTGCTCGGTTCTTCTGGGAATCCCCGAAATGGCTTGTATGATAATCATTGCCGTTGTCAGCGCGTTGCTCGTTGTTTTGGGCGGATACGTTGCCGCACTTCGTGCCGATTTCGTTCAGGGCGCGGTTATGCTTTTGGGTGTGGGCGCGTTGATATTTGCCGTGTTCAACAGCGATTCTGTCGGCGGATTTGCCGAAGGTTTTAAAAACATCACCGCAAAAACTGCCGAACTTGAATTAGATACTTTCGCACATATCGGTTTGTGGGCAACCGTGCTTATGACCTCGTTTGGTACTTGGGGTTTGCCGCAGATGATACATAAATATTACGGCATCCGCGATGACAAAGAGGTTTCGCGCGGGACTGTGATTTCCACCTTCTTTGCGTTTGTTGTTGCGGGCGGCGGTTATCTTATCGGTTCGCTTTCGCATCTGTTCTTTGAAAGCGTTCCCGAGGGTGGCACCGATTATATCGTGCCCTATATGCTTCAAAATGCAGAAATTGCAGATGTTTTGGTGGGCATCGTGCTTGTACTTCTTATCGCCGCAAGTGTTTCGACATTGTCTTCGATAACCATAACGGCATCTTCGACGCTTACCATGGATATCGTGCGCGATAAGTTTTTAAAGGATAAAGAAAAGGATATTTCTGTCCTTACAAAAATTGTTTGTGTTATTTTCGTCTTCCTTTCCTTCCTTATCGCGTGGAAGGGTACCGGTACTCCCATACTCGATATGATGAGTTACTCTTGGGGTATCATTTCGGGCAGTTTCTTGGCACCGTATGCCGTTTCGCTCTATTGGAAAAAGGCAAACGCAAAGGGCGCATGGGCAGGTATAATCGGCGGTTTTGCGATTGCTATGCCTCCGCTTGTTGCCAAACTTTTGGGAAGCGAAATCGCTCTTGGCGGTTTCGGCAAATTAAGTGATATGGGCGCGCATTTTGCGTGTCTTGCCATGATAATATCGCTTGTACTTGTATTTGCGGTAAGCGCAATGACGCAGAAGTGCGAAAACCTCCAAAAAGGAGAAATATAAATGGAAAACAGAATCTTTAACAAAGAAATGGAATGTATGCCTCGCAAGGAGTTGGAGGCATTGCAACTCGAACGTCTTAAAGCGCTCGTTGATTATTGCGAAAAGAATTCCGAATTTTACGCAAAACGTTTATCCAAAGCAGGCGTTACTGCGGACAAGATAAAATGCCTCTCCGACATCGAATATATTCCGTATACAACGAAAGACGATTTAAGAGATACATATCCGTTCGGCATGGTTTCGGTACCTAGGGAGAAGATAGTTCGTATCCACGCTTCTTCGGGTACTACCGGCAACCCTACGGTCGTTGCCTATACGCGTGAGGATATGGAGCATTGGAGCGAACAGGTTGCGCGTGTTGCCGTTGCGGCGGGTGCGCACGAGGGTACTATCGTACAAATCTGTTTCGGTTACGGTATGTTTACGGGTGCGCTCGGTTTGCATTACGGATTGGAAAAGATTGGCGCATCTGTTGTTCCTACGTCGTCGGGCAATACCGAAAAGCAACTCAAATTCATGCGCGATTTCGGTACCGATGCTATCGTTGCAACACCGTCTTACTGTATGTATCTTGCAGAAGCGGCAAGAGGCATGGCGGACAAGTATCCGATGAGCGAATATAAACTTAAATACGGTATTTTGGGAAGCGAGGGTTCTACTCCCGAAATGCGTAACCAGATAGAATCACATTGGGGCAACGGTTTCTTCTGTACCGATAACTACGGTATGTCGGAACTTAACGGACCGGGTATGTCGGGCGAATGTTTGTACCGTGACGGTCTGCATATAAACGAGGACCACTTCCTTTGCGAAATTATAGATTCCGCAACAGGAAAAACGCTTGATAAAGGCGAAACCGGTGAACTTGTTGTTACCAACCTTACAAAACGCGGTCTTCCGATGCTTCGATACAGAACCAAGGATATAACAAACATTAATTATGAGCCTTGCAAGTGCGGAAGAACAAGCGCAAGAATGCACAAGATAATCGGCAGAAGCGACGATATGATAAAGGTTCGCGGAGTAAACGTTTTCCCGTCGCAGGTCGAAAGTGCGCTTATCGGCATGACCGAAATCAGCCCGAACTATCTGCTTGTATTGCGCAGAGAGGGTTATTCCGACTCTATGGAAGTTCGTGTGGAACTTATTGACGGCGGATTGCTTGACCGTTACGGCGAACTTGTTTCGCTTCAAAAGCGTATCCACGATAATATTAAAAACATTCTCGGAATAGAAATTAAGGTAACGCTTGTCGAGCCGAACTCTATCGAGCGTTTCACAGGCAAGGCAAAGCGTGTGCTTGACCTTCGCAACGAGCAAAAATAATCAAGGAAAGAATGATACAGATATGGAAAAGAAACTTCTTTTAGGTAACGAAGCGGTAGCGCAGGGTCTTTTTGAAGCAGGTGTGCGCGTTGTTTCGTCCTACCCCGGTACTCCCAGTACCGAAATCACCGAAGCAGTCAGCAAGTATGACGAGATATATTCCGAATGGGCACCTAACGAAAAGGTTGCGTTCGAGGTTGCAATCGGCGCATCGTTCGGCGGTGCAAGGTCGTTTTGTGCGATGAAGCACGTTGGTTTGAACGTAGCGGCAGACCCGCTTTATACTGCGTCTTATATCGGCGTAAACGGCGGTATGGTTTGTGCCGTTGCCGATGACCCCGGTATGCACTCGTCGCAGAACGAGCAGGATTCCCGCCGTCATGCGATTGCGGCAAAGGTTCCCATGCTCGAACCGTCCGACAGCCAAGAGGCGCTTGATTTTACTAAAATCGCTTACGATTTGTCCGAGCGTTTCGATGCTCCGTTCTTGCTCCGTCTTTCGACAAGAATCAGCCACTCGCGCTCACTTGTTGCCGTTTCCGAAAGAAAAGACGTCGAGTTAAAAGAGTACAAACGCGACGTTATGAAAAACGTAATGATGCCTGCAATGGCGCGTAAAGCACACGCCAAGGTTGAAGCGCGTAACGATGCTTTGACCGAATGGGCAGACACCGAGGCGTTTGAACTTGGCGTAAACAAAATAGAAATGTTTTCCGATGAAATCGGCGTTATCGCCGCAGGAAGCACCTACGTTTACGCGCGTGAAGCGTTGGGCGAAAAGGCAAGTTATCTTAAATTGGGTATCGTGAATCCGCTTCCCAAAAAGGCTATTATTGAATTTGCAAAAAAGGTCAAGACGCTTTATGTTATCGAAGAACTTGACGATATTATAGAAACCCATTGCATTAAATTGGGCGTTAAGGTTATCGGCAGAGAAGTGTTCCCTGCACTTGGCGAATACAATCAGTCGCTTATCGAAAAGGCTATTTTCGGCACAAAGAAAGAAACCGTATCTATTGACTGCGATATACCCGCGCGTCCTCCCGTACTTTGCCCCGGTTGTCCGCACAGAGGTCTTTATTACGCGATTAAGAATTTGAACCTTTACGTTAGCGGCGACATCGGCTGTTACACCCTCGGCGCACAGGCTCCGCTTTCGATGATGGACACCTGCGTTTGTATGGGTGCTTCGGTTTCGGCACTTCACGGTTATAATACCGCACGCGGAAGTGAGGCGGCGAAGAAGTCTATTGCCGTTATCGGCGACTCGACGTTTATCCATTCCGGCATAACCGGACTTATTGATATTGTTTACAACAAGGGTATTTCCACCGTAATCGTGCTTGATAACTCTATCACCGGCATGACGGGACATCAGAACAACCCCTTAAACGGCAAGACCATTAAGGGCGACCCCACAACTGCGGTTGACCTCGAATCGCTTGCAAGAGCAATCGGTATTACACGCATAAAGGTTGTTGACCCGTTTGATATTAAGGCGACAAAAGCGGCAGTAGAGGAAGAATTAGCGGCAGAAGAACCTTCGCTTGTTATTTCCAGACGTCCTTGCGCGTTGCTTAAGAACGTTAAACACAACCCTGCGCTTTATGTTGATGAAGACAAATGTGTCGGCTGTAAAGCATGTCTTAAAGTGGGTTGTCCCGCTATTTCGCAAAAGAAACTTGAAAACGGCAAAACACGTGCGATTATCGACCCGAACCAATGCTTGGGTTGCGGCGTTTGTGTTGAAAGTTGCCGTTTGGGCGCAATAAAAACGCCTGAAAATAAGTAATTAAGGAGGCAAAAATATGAATTCTATTAATATTCTTATCGTCGGTGTCGGCGGTCAGGGAACTCTACTTGCCTCTAAGTTGATGGGCAAAATATTTATTGATTCGGGACTTGACGTTAAAGTCAGCGAGGTTCACGGTATGAGCCAACGCGGCGGCAGTGTTGTTACATACGTTCGCGCAGGCGAAAAGGTATTTTCTCCCGTTATCGACCTCGGCGAAGCCGATATGATGATTTCTTTCGAGGCGCTCGAAAGCGCACGTTGGTTGCCGTATCTTAAAAAAGGCGGTGTAGTAATCTCCAACACCGCGCAGATAGACCCGATGCCCGTTATTATGGGCAATGCCGAATATCCCGAGAACGTGCTTGATCGCATAACCAACGCGGGAGTAAAAGTTATTTCGGCAGATGCGCTTTCACTTGCCGAACAGGCAGGCAGCGCAAAGGCGGTAAATATCGTATTGTTGGGTATTGCCGCAAAACAACTCGGTTTTGATAAGGAAGAATGCTTGAACGCTATCCGCGCAACAGTTCCTCAAAAAACCATTGAAACTAACGAAAAAGCATTTGAGTTGGGTTATAATATCTAAGTTAAGGAGCACAATAAAATGGGAATTTTCAAGCCTGAGGTAGAATGTGCCTCGCCGAGCGAAATGAAGGCTCTTCAAAGCGAACGCTTGAAAAAAATGGTTAAGCATGCGTATGAAAACGTACCGTTTTATAAGCAGAAGTTTGACGAAATGGGTTTATCTCCCGACGATATTCAGGGTATTGAAGATATAACGAAACTACCCTTTACATTAAAGACCGACCTTAGAGATAACTATCCTTTCGGTCTGTTTGCGGTTCCCAATACCGAACTTGTACGTATACACGCTTCATCGGGCACTACCGGTAAACAGACGGTAGTGGGTTATACCAAAAACGACATAAATATCTGGGCAGAAAGCGCGGCAAGAGCGATTGCCGCAACGGGCGGAACAAAAGACGATATCGTTCACGTTTCGTACGGTTACGGTCTGTTCACGGGCGGATTGGGATTGCACTACGGTGCGGAATATCTCGGCGCAACAACGGTTCCGGTTTCCACCGGCAACACGGCGCGTCAATTACAGATTTTCCAAGATTTCGGTTCTACCGTTCTTTGCTGTACCCCGTCGTATGCTATGTATTTGGGTGAGTACAGACGTGATAACAATATTCCGCTTGAAAATCTTAAACTCCGCGCAGGTATTTTCGGTGCAGAACCTTGGACCGACGAGATGCGTAAACAGATAGAAACCTTGCTCGGTATCGAGGCTTACGATATTTACGGTCTTTCCGAAATTGCAGGCCCCGGCGTTTCGTTCGATTGCGAATGTCATAACGGTATGCACATTAACGAGGACTATTTCTATCCCGAAGTTATCGACCCCGAAACATTAGAACCGCTTCCTGACGGCGAAGTAGGTGAACTCGTGTTTACCTGCATCGGCAAAGAGGCACTTCCGATTATCCGTTACCGCACTCGCGACCTTTGTTCGCTTACTCACGAAAAATGTGCGTGTGGCAGAACAACGGTAAGAATGTCCAAACCCGTCGGCAGAAGCGACGATATGCTTATTATCCGCGGTGTTAACGTTTTCCCGTCGCAGATTGAGCACGTTTTGCTTTCGCAGGGAATGGAAGCGAACTATCTTATCACCGTTGACCGCGTAAACAATCTCGACACACTTACCGTTGAGGTTGAAATAAGCGCAAATACATTCTCGGATACAGTCAAAGACCTCGAAAGCGCGAAAAAGCGTTTAGAGGGCGCAATGCAAAGCACACTTAACGTTCACGCAAGTATTAAGTTTGTCGAATACGGCACACTTCCGCGTAGCGAGGGCAAGGCGAAGCGTGTTATAGACAAGAGAAAATCCAACTAAAGAAAGGATAAACCGATATGTATATTAAGCAACTTTCTGTTTTTGTTGAAAACAAATCCGGCAGACTTGCCGAAATTACAGCAATAATCGCAAATGCAGGTATTGATATTCGCGCACTTTCTATTGCAGATACTACCGATTTCGGTATTTTGCGTCTTGTGGTTGACAAACCCTACGAGGCAGAAAAGACTTTGAAAGAGGCGGGTCTTACCGTTTCGCTTACCGATGTTATCGCGGTCGGAATTCCCGACAGACCGGGCGGATTTGCCGAAACCATCGCCGCTGTCGCTGATAAGAACGTCGGCGTGGAATATATGTATGCGTTTATCTCGCGCGACCACGACAGAGCGTATCTTATAATGCGCGTTGCCGATAACGAAAAGGCAATCTCTGCGCTTACCGCAAACGGCTGTGAAATACTCGACAGCGAAAGCGTATATCAACTCTAATTGTTGTTGCGCGTGTATTCTTTACGAAACGATTAGTACCACATAACACCCTCGCGGTGGAGAGGTAACTCATAAAGAGAACCTTTAACGCGGGGCATAAAAAGAGGAAAAATATGAAATTAGTTATTAATGGTAATGAATTTAATGTAGAAAGCGCATCTACTGTTTACGAAGCGGCAAAAGAAGCCGAACTTATTTCACGCGCGGTTATCGCTGCGAAGGTGAACGGCAACGTTTGTGCGCTTAATACCGAAATTAAAGAGGGCGACGATATATCGCTTCTTACCTTTGCCGAGGCAGAGGGTAAGCAGGTGTTCCGCCACACCGCGGCACATATTCTCGCACAGGCGGTAAAGCGTCTTTATCCCGAAACAAAACTTACTATCGGACCTGCGGTTGAAAACGGATTTTATTACGATTTCGACAGCGAAACTCCTTTCACTCCCGAGGTTTTGAAGAAACTCGAAGACGAAATGAAGAAGATAGTTAAAGAAAATCTTCTTATCGAACGTTTCGAACTTCCCCGTGCAGAGGCTATTGCACTTATGGAAGAAAAGAACGAACCGTATAAGGTTCAACTTATAAACGAACTGCCCGAAGACGCAATCATCAGTTTCTACCGTCAGGGCGAGTTTGTTGACCTCTGTGCAGGACCTCACCTTTTCTCGACGGGCGCGGTAAAAGCGATAAAACTTATGCAGTGTACCGGCGCATACTGGAAAGGCGACCAAAACAACAAACAACTTCAACGTGTCTATGGCGCGGCATATCCGAGCAAAGACGAGTTGAACGAATATATCACCCAACTTGAAGAAGCGCGCAAACGCGACCACAACAAAGTAGGCCGCGAACTCGAATATTTCACAACTGTTGACGTTATCGGTCAAGGTTTGCCGATATTGATGCCCAAGGGTGCAAGAGTTATCCAACTTTTACAGAGATGGATAGAAGACGTCGAGCAGAGCAGAGGTTATTTGCTTACCAAAACACCTCTTATGGCAAAGCGCGAACTTTATAAGATTTCGGGACACTGGGATCACTACCGCGACGGTATGTTTATTATGGGCGATGCCGATGACGAAACCAAGGAATGTTTCGCACTCCGTCCCATGACCTGCCCGTTCCAGTATCAGGTGTTCCTCAATAAACGCCGTTCTTACCGCGACCTTCCCATGCGTTTGGGCGAAACAAGTACGCTTTTCCGTAACGAGGACAGCGGCGAAATGCACGGTCTTATCCGTGTCCGTCAGTTCACTATTTCGGAAGGCCACCTTATCCTCCGTCCCGACCAGTTGGAAGAAGAATTCAAGGGCTGTGTTGAACTCGCTCAGTACTGTCTTGAAACCTTGGGACTTTGGGAAGACTGCACCTTTAGATTCTCGCAATGGGACCCCAACCGTACCGATAAATACGAAGGTACTCCCGAGCAATGGAACGAAGCACAGGATATCATGGGCAGAATGCTTGACAATCTCGGTATAAAATACGAGATTGGTATCGACGAAGCGGCGTTCTACGGCCCGAAACTCGATATTCAGTGCAAGAACGTTTTCGGCAAGGAAGACACTATCGTAACTATCCAGATTGATATGCTTCTCGCCAAGAAATTCGGCATGGAATACGTTGACAGCGAAAACAAACTTGTCAACCCCTATATTATCCACCGTACGAGCATGGGTTGTTACGAAAGAACACTCGCACTTATCCTCGAAAAGTATGCAGGTGCGCTCCCGATGTGGCTCTCGCCCACGCAGGTAACGGTTATTCCCGTTAATGCCGATATGAACGGCTACGCTGCAGAGGTTGCAAAGGCAATGACCGCGGGCGGAATCCGCGTTCGTCTTGACGACCGTAACGAAACCATGGGTAAACGTATCCGCGAGGCGCAACTCGAAAAGATACCCTATATGGTTATCGTCGGCGCGAAAGAACAAGCCGAAGGCAAGGCATCTATACGTAACCGCAAGGGCGAAGACTTGGGCTCTATGGCGATTAACGATATGCTCTCTAAGTTCGTAACCGAAATCGCAACAAAGGCAAGATAAATCTTGATATTAAAAATAAAAACCTCCTATGTGAATAGGAGGTTTTTACTTTTAAAAGAATCAATTATTCTTTGCTGTTCTTTTCCAAAAGTGCTTTGATGTCGTTGAGGGTTGCAAGGGTCTTTTCTTCAACGGAAGGTTCTGCAGGTGCTTCTTCTGCGGCTACTTCTTCTTCCTTCTTCTTCAATGCGTCCATCTTGGTACGCATACCAACGAACATCTTGATAACGAGGAACATACAGAGAGCAACGATAAGGAAGTCAACTATGTACATGATGAACTGACCGTACTTGATAGCAACTTCTGCAACTGCGGCAACGGTTCCGTCTTCACTTGCGGGAACTGCTTCGGTGATAACGTATTTCATGTCAGCCAACGAAGTAGTGTTGCAAATCGCGCCGATAGCGGGCATGATGATGTCTGCAACAAGCGAGGAAACGATTTTACCGAACGCGCCGCCGATGATAACGCCGACAGCCATGTCAAGGATATTGCCCTTGGTGATAAATGCTTTGAATTCAGAGAAAAAAGC
>JAZRUR010000061.1:0-32250 GCA_045652625.1 Eubacteriales bacterium
TTCGATATCCATGGTTGCGATAATAAGACGCAACTGACCGAAGATGATATCTTTGGAAAGTTCCTGAATGTCTGCCAACTGCAAACCGAGCAATCTTTCTGCTGCGTTCTGCATTACGCTGGGTTCGGTAGAGATACCTACCGTGAAGCGAGAGGGAAGGTCGATACGGATGTTTTGTCTTGAAAGTGCGTTTTTAAGGTCTACGGGGATAGACATAGGAGTAAGGTCTAAGAATTCATACGCTTGAACAACAGGTACGATGAATGCCGCGCCACCGTGAATACATTTCGCGCTGCGGGTACTGCCGTCTTTGTTTTTGCCTACTCGACCGTAGATAACCATGATCTTGTCAGAGGGGCATTTTTTGTACCTTGAAAAGAACCAAAGGATAAGCGAGAATAATAGCAGACCTATTACTGCTACAAGAATAATTGTGTTTGTTCCCATTGTGTTTCTCCCTTTTATAATAATTTATTTGTTAAATTCTGTTTTTGCGTCTTACGATAAGTGTTTCTTCGCCGGATATGCCTACTACGGTTATTTCTTCGCCGTAATTTATTGTAGTTTCCTCGTCTGTAACGGCATCTCTTTCGCAGAGTTTGCCTTGTACTATCGCGTTTACTTTACCTTTTCCGCTTCGAGAGGGCGGTATTCGCATATAAACCGTACCGCTTACGCCCAAGGCGTCGCGTATGTTTTCTGTTCCGTCATATTGGAGCGAAAACAGCCATTTCATCAAAAGTGCGATTACTATCATAGCAAGTACGCCCGATGCAACCGAGATAAGAATCGAAAGCGCAATATTTAATTCGCTTCCGCAACATATCGTACCAACCCAACCCATTACCGAGAAGAAGGCAATAAGTCCGCGAAGTGTAAATACTCTTAAACCGCCGTCTAAAATGTCGCCGTCGCCGTCGATACCGTCGTTGCCGCCGTCTGTTTCAAGAGCGACGTCCGAAGAATCGTCTGCACCGACATCTGCATCTGCATCGTCGCCGCCCAGACCGATAAGCGTAAGTATCATCTGGACTATAAGCATAACCGTTGCAGGGATAGCAATACAGGCAAAAACCTGACCTGCAGAACCGAGTGCGATCCACCATTCAGTCATAATATGTGTTCCTCCTAATTTTATATAGAAAGTTATTTGCTATACTTCTTTTTGATATAAGGTATATTTTCTTTGTCTATCCATTCTTCGGTAAAACCGCAACTGCAACAGACATAACGGTTTACGAGAGCCCGTCTTATTATTCCAACTTGGATATTGTTGCCTACGCCGTAACCGTCATCTCTGCCTTTTACAAAAACAATATCGTTACTTTGGCATTTAGGGCATACTTTGGTATCTTTCATAAATTTCTCCCAATCAATCCAAGGTATTCATGATATCCTCCGCACGTTTACGGAGAATAGCGGCAAAATGCGCATTAAGCATCACCGCGAGAACCTTGCACAGTCTTTTTTTTGCGCCGGGGAAGGGTTCGGTGAAATCGCTGACAACCTTTTCGATATGACCTGCTATATATTTCTCGTCGATAACAGGCTTTTCCAAACTGCATACTGCCGAGATATAATATAAGTATAGGTCGCTATCGTCGATGATGTCATCGCTTTCGTCATCCAATCGGCCGTTGATATAGGAAAGCATACCGGTAATCTTTTCTATCTGCAGACTGTCGCGCAACATGTTGATAATCGCGATTCTGCAAAACTGCCGTTTGGAATAAAGTTTTTGCGTGGGCGGGGCTAAAAATTTGCGTTTAACCCAGTTCTGTATCATATAAGGTTCAAGTCCCGTCAAACGGGCAACTTGCGACATCATCAAGCCTCCGCATGTAAAAGCATTGTCTAAAAAGTTCTTTGCTTCGTTAACGTTCGATACACCAATTTCTATGGTCGTACCGGGAAGTTTCTTGATCATGTAGACCCTCCCTTCATCCTTGGTTTGACATGATTGTACCACATGGTCACGTGATTGTCAAGAGGGTTCACGTGATTTTTTAAAAATTTTCGCACAGAGAGGGAAGTGTGTTTTCCTACAAAGTGTGTCTATGATGCGCAGTCTACCTTATTTATAATGTGCGTGTGTGCGCGTATGAATAAAATTGTACAAAAAAGTCGGGTGAAATTTTTAAAAATCCGTTGCTTTGAAAGATAAATTTGTGTTGAAAAACCGATTTCTATGTGTTATAATTACTCAAATATAAATTTTTAGTTATAAGTATTATTAGAAAAGAGGAGTCAGGCTATGGCAATGTATTTTGAACAAGAGTCCCACACTTTTAGCGAGTATCTGCTCGTCCCCGGATATTCGTCGGCGGAATGTATACCGTCAAATGTAAGTTTGCGTACTCCCGTTACGAAGTTCCGCAAGGGTGAGGAACCTGCCGTTTCTATTAACATACCGCTCGTTTCTGCTATCATGCAGTCGGTTTCCGATGATAAAATGGCTATCGCTCTTGCAAAAGAAGGCGGCCTGTCCTTTATATACGGTTCGCAAACTATCGAAGACGAAGCCGCTATGGTTCGCCGTGTTAAGACGCATAAAGCAGGTTTCGTTTGCTCCGATTCGAACTTGAAAGTTGACGACACTCTTGCAGATGTTATCGCTCTTACCGAGAAGAACGGTCACTCGACTATCGCCGTTACCGATGACGGTACTCCCAACGGCAAACTTATGGGTATAGTCACCTCGCGTGATTACCGTGTTTCGCGCATGTGCAAAGACACCAAGGTTTCGGAATTTATGACTCCGTTTGAAAAACTCGTTTATGCATACGAGGGTACTTCGCTCAAAGAAGCAAACGATATTATTTGGGACAACAAACTCAATTCGCTTCCCATTATTGATAAAGACGGTAACCTTTGCTACTTCGTATTCCGCAAGGACTATGCGTTCCACAAGGAAAATCCGCTTGAACTTCTTGATTCTCAAAAGCGTTATATGGTCGGCGCAGGTATTAACACCCGCGACTATGAAGAACGCGTACCTGCACTTGTTGAAGCGGGTGCGGACGTGCTTTGTATCGACTCGTCGGAAGGTTTTTCGGAATGGCAGGCGCGTACGCTTAAATGGATTCGCGACAAGTACGGCGACACCGTAAAGGTTGGCGCAGGTAACGTTGTTGACAGAGAAGGTTTTATGTTCCTTGCCGAAGCAGGTGCCGATTTTATTAAGATCGGTATCGGCGGCGGTTCTATCTGCATCACCCGTGAGCAAAAGGGTATCGGCCGCGGACAGGCTACTGCTGTTATCGAAGTTGCTGCCGCACGTGACGAATATTACGAAAAGACAGGTATTTATATTCCTATCTGTTCCGACGGCGGTATCGTTTACGACTACCATATCACTCTTGCTCTTGCAATGGGTTCGGACTTCATCATGCTCGGCAGATACTTCTCGCGCTTCGATGAAAGCCCCACAAACAAGGTGAACATCAACGGTACGTTTATGAAAGAATATTGGGGTGAAGGTTCTGCACGTGCACGTAACTGGCAACGTTACGACATGGGCGGCGACAAGAAACTCTCGTTTGAGGAAGGCGTTGACTCCTATGTTCCTTATGCAGGTTCTCTTAAAGTCAACGTTGGACTTACTCTTTCAAAGGTTCGCCACACTATGTGCAACTGCGGTGCATTGTCTATACCCGAACTTCAAAAGAACGCAAAGATCACTCTCGTTTCCGCTACTTCTATTATCGAAGGCGGCGCACACGACGTTCTTCTCAAGGACAAAACCGCTACAACTCATAAATAAAACAAATAGGCTCTCGTAAATTAATACGAGAGCCTTATTTTTATATTCTTTCTATTGTCAATCCGCCAAAACCGCTTTCTGAATAGAGCGTTATTATATACCCGTTTTCGTCAAGCCTTTTGCAATACGGTTTTAGGTCCGAATAATTAACCGTCTTTAATCCGATTATCCCTGTTCCGACAAACTTGAAATACGCTTCTTTTGTCGTCCATACCTCGAAAAACCGCTCTATCATTTCGGCGTCAAGCGTGTCCTTTTTTTCTGTGCCGAATATATATTCTTTGTCCGTTTCCGTGCAGGAGATATTCGTTATCCTCGCTTCGACGGTTCGTATTTTTTCTACATCGACACCTATTTCGTCGCTGCTGACAGCGCAAACAACGTATTCTTTCGAATGGCTTATACTGAATTTTATATCCGAATTTACCAAATACGGTTTGCCGTTTTCGGTACGCGCGAACTTGATTTCGCTTTCGTTCATTCCCGATAATTCGTTTATCGCTTTCCGCACAAGCATTTCGCCAAGAACGCTTTGTTTTCTCGCGTTTTCGAAACGCAACCGTTGGATATTTTCCTTGCGTTCGGGGGACATCATGCCGTAATACTTTTCGTATTCACTTGCTTTAAAACGTTCGGTGTTGGCAATATATAATTTCATATTCCTAAAAAACACAAGTGGTTATTTTACAACCACTTGTTTTATTTCTTTATTTCTTTTCTTCTTTTTTGTTTTTCTTGGATTTGAACTGCTCGATGATTTTGCCTATAAGTCCTTCTTTTGTATCTTTTTCGGACGCTTTGATATCTATAACCTTAGCCTCGCCGTTGCTTATAACAAGAAACGACAGGGGAGTGACGGTCACTTTCGCACCCGAACCCGAAGGAGTGCTCGACTTCTTCGCTGCTGCATTAACGATGTTTGCGCCGCCGCCTGCAAATCCTGCGGATATTTTGGATATGGGGATTATAGTCATTCCCTCGGAGTATATCTTGTCGCCCAAAACCGAATTGGCATCGGCCATTTCCAATACCTTGTCGGCGGTAAACGACATTAAATTCATTAAATTTTCTGCCGCGGTTGTTTTTGACTTTACTTCGGTGCTGTTGTTCATATCTTTGCCTCCAAACGTGCCTGTTCGTCAGCCATATTTCGGGCGCTTTTCAATACGGCACGGATTATGTGTATCAAACGTAATTTTACTGTGAAATCGGTTTCGAAATATGCTTCGTTTTCAAAATCGCAACCTATCTGTATATCGGTCGCATTGGTTTTGGTGTTCAGATTGGTTTCTACATATCCAACCAACGGATAGATCGCCGCGCACACCAAGCCGTACTCCATTGCGGCATCTGCTGCATCAGCCCCTCCGCATATCGCGAGAACGCGGAACTTTTGTACTCTTATCTTTCGCAAAAGCCAAACGATCTGTCCGAACAGCAACGAAAACACCGATACCACTTTATTAACGCTCTCGGAAATGCCTTGCGTTTCTGCATTTTCTTTAATATTTGCCGCATCGGCAAGGGTATCTATGCCGAACAGGCGTTGAAAATATGCGGATATCTTACTTGGTTTCTTTTTTTCTTTGGGTTCTTCTTTATCTTCTTTTGCGTTCTTCTTAGGTTTCTTATTTGCGTCATAAACGGTGAAGAACAAAATCTTTGCCTTTAAATCGAGTTTTCCCTCAGTCGTGAACGAAAACATCACCTTTATACTTTGCAATAACGCAAAAACTATAACAAAAAGTACAACTGCAAGGAGGATTCCTATGATTTTAAGCACTATCATTAACATTCCCCCTCACACAAATACTATTGCCTTTCTAATTCTACCATATACCCTTCACAAAATCAATCTTTTTTATTATCGCGTTGAAGGAGGTAGCAAATTTGTTATGTCTTCACCGCGTTTTTCATTATCGCGTTGTATGTGGTATCAAATCTGTTATGTTTTCGCCGCGAGAGGTCCGCTTGAATGTGACTTCCACAAATTTGCGAGTATTGATTACTTAACAATAACGACAAATCAAATAATCTTGTTATATTTGCCCATGGCGGAATCAATATTAACGCCTATTATTTCCTCAACCGCGCCGTTTACTCTTTCGGTGGCATCGTTGATTATCTTTAATTCATCATCTGTAAAATTACTCAAAACCCAATCGACCATCGGTACGTTTTCAGGGCGTTTTCCCACACCGACCTTTATTCTCGGGAACTCTTGAGTATCAAGCATAAGTATAATGTTATTAATCCCGTTTTGTCCGCCAGAACTTCCGTTACGGCGTATTCTTGTACTTCCTACCGAAAACGAAATGTCGTCGGAGATAACAAGCACCCTCTCGGCAGGGATATTATACTTTTCTACCGCTTGAATAACCGCCTCTCCGCTTGAGTTCATAAACGTCTGCGGTTTCATCAACATACAGTTTTGACCGTTTATAACGCCATGACCGATTAGGGCGTTGAATTTTTTTGTATTTATATTGATTTTATGTTTCTCGGACAAGGCATCAATGCAAATAAACCCTGCGTTATGCCGAGTTTTTTCGTATTTCGCTCCGGGGTTGCCTAACCCTACTATTATCCATTCCGGTGTTATGGTTTCTTTTTTTCTGAACATTTTAATCTACCCTTAATTTGTCGAGGTTGTTTCTCAATAACCGTTCGTTAAGTTCGTAAAGCGCGGTTTCTTGATCGTCAAAATAAATGACTTCACATGCGTCGCCGAAACTCATCCATTTTACCTGAAGATGCTCGTCGGAAAGTTTTATCTCGCCGTTATAAGGCATTGCGAAATAGTGCATCGGGATAACGATTACGTCATCGCTCCAATCTTTTCGCGCGTCGTCGGTGATGATATTAACGGGGAAGTAACTTACGGTTTCGAGTTCATACAGCGGGAGTTTTTCCGATATGCCCGATTCCTCAAAAATTTCCCGTCTTGCGCCCTCGACAAGAGTTTCGTCGTCTTCAAGACCTCCGCAGATACCCTGCCAACAAACCGTCATATCCGAGCGTTGGAATATCGCGTATTCGTACCCGTGTTCGCCTTTTCGGTATAAATAAATATGCACCTGCTTAGGCTGCCTTGACATGTTAAACCTCTTAATGTTTGTATTTACATTAATATATCACAAACCTTAGCCTTTTGCAAGGAACAACCGAAAATATTTATTTCACGACATGTTAATAAAAAATTAATTGACAATACGGTTTTTATGGGTTATAATTATATGGAATAATTATAATTGCGATCCTTATCCAAAAAATTGGAGGAATAAATATGAAAAAAACTTTAAAGCGCACGCTGACGTTGCTGTTGGCTGTTTTAATGGTAATGTCTGTGTCGCCTACCGTCTATGTAGCGGCGGCTGACGAATACGAACCCTTAAATGACTATGTATTGAATTACGGCGTTAACGACGATGAATACACCGGTCCGAACATACAATATTTCAGTGCATATCTGCCCTACAGTTATTATGACGGTATGCCCAGTTTTGACCCGATTAATATTTACTCGATGTATAACACCGTGACCGGAGAGGTTATCCCTGTTTATTGCACCGATATTAAAGTTGGTGCACGTACGGATAATCATTATCACCGTCTTAATCTTGAAAACTCAACCTATGCTTCCGACACGGCAGAATTGCTTCGCGCCATTATGCTGAACGGTTTTTATCTCGTTCCGATAGTGGGTGAAACTACGGAGGGACACAATAGCAGAGTTGCTGCTAAATTGCAGGAAATCGGAACTGCTGTCGGTATTCCCGATTTGACTATCGGCGAGGCGATTGCCGGTACACAGACGGCAATTTGGAAAGCGGCACACGGTTCGCGTTTGGAGTTCACCGATTTCGCTTTTTCAATTTCGAACACAAAATCAAATGGTTCTATAAAATATTACGACATTTGTACCATAGAACGCGAGAACGGTCACGTACAATACAGTTCCAGTACAAAACCTACTCCTGAATGTGATGAGTACCTTAATGCGAGAATCAAAACGGTTTACGACTATCTGCTTTCGTTAGATCCCGTTCCCCCTGCGAATAGGGTTGTTTCTCCTTTATCTTTTGTTGATTTTGAAAATACTGTTATCACTCGCAATGATGACGGCACTTGCAATATTACCGTTACCACTACCGTTGATGTGGATATGACAGGTGACGATTACCTTACATTAAGCGCGGTTTTAAATAATACGTATTATAAATCTGTTGCTCTCGTAGACGGTGTACAGGAAGTTGAGTTGACTATCGAAAACGTTCCTGCTAACATAGCGGCCAACGAAGTCACCCTTGCTATCGACGGTATGCAGACTGTTGACGATGTATTATTGTACGAGGCTAAAGGCGGACGTGAAACCTCGCAGTCCATGATCGGTATGGATAACAGTCAGTTGCCCGTACATGTTGAAGTGGATGCTACTAACGAACGTATCATCAACTTCTACAAGACTACTATCGTTGAAAACGACGGTGAAACCGAGCGTTATCCGCTTGAAGGAATTTCTTTTGACATTTATTTAGCCGCAGAACTTGATGATTATCTTTCCGGCGAAGTGAAACTTCCCGAAGCGGCAGACTATGCTTATCCCTCTATTCCCGATTACACAGCGATCACCGATGAAAACGGTCGTGCTACCGTAAACTTCACCAGACACGGTATGCCCGACGGCGTATATCTTATCGTTGAACGCGAACACCCTGCTATTGAAAGGCCTATTGATCCGTTCTACGTGTTTATTCCTACCACCAATGCGAACGGCACGGGTTATGATTACGAAATAACCATACAGCCCAAGAACGACGTTAAGGGAAGTATACGTGTAGAAAAGGACGTTACCTCTCTCGGCAACAATAAAACCTCTACCAATGTTTACGATAACCATACGTGGATCATCGGCACTAACGTTCCCGAAGATATTGCAAACGGCAAGTCTTATGTGATCTCCGATACCTTGGACAACCGTCTTGATTATGTCGGAAACGTTAAGGTGAATGTAGAAACGGCAGAGGGCGACAGCGTGATTGCTACTCTTGTTGCTGACACCGATTACAAATTGACGGTTAACGATGTGGATTCTTTGTCCGACGGCAAACCTTCCGATTCTTTCAGCATCTCACTCACCCGTACCGGCATGGGCAAGATTGCAAACAGTATCGGCGACAACAATTTCGATAACTACATGATACGCATCTACGTTGACTCGCAAGTAAACTCCAATGCCGAAATGGGCACAGAGATTGCCAACCAAGCAAAATTCGAGTACATAAACTCGGTCAACTTTGCTTTCAATGCAGAATCCGACAAGCCTGTTGTTTATACCGGCGCTGTGAATCTGCTGAAGGTAGACTCGGGCGACAACACCAAGGTTCTGCCCGGTGCTGTGTTTGAAGTATACCGTGCCGCTACCGTTGAAGAAGTGGCTGCCGACGGCGACGAACTCACCACTATTCCCGGTTATGCAGCGTATATGATCAAGGAATCGTTCTTTGACAACGCTGCTATGGAAGGCGAAAAGGTGCAATCCGTTACTTCCGATGAAAACGGTAAAGTGGCAATTTACGGTCTTGCACACGGCGAGTACTATTTGGTTGAAACCAAAGCGCCTACCGGCTATAATCTGTTGGGTAGCGTTGTTAAGTTGATCGTAGACGGCGAGAGCCATACCGAGGAAAGAGTCGTTATGATAGAAAACGTCAACGGCGTTGTTCTCCCCTCGACCGGTGGCATCGGTACTACGGCGATCACCGTAATCGGCGTTTTGCTGATGTTGTCAAGTTGTATACTCTTGTATATAAGAAAACGCAGATTTGCTTATAACCCTGTTCGATAATACAGAGCGTTGATAAGACTGTCTTAGAATACAAAAACAAACCCCGACGAGTTACATCGTCGGGGTTATCTTTTTGATTTAATGAGTTTGCAAGGGAATTTGTTGGTAAAGGCAGGGAAGAAAACTCAAAAAAATAACCGAAAACGAATGTTTTCGGTTGAGCGCGTTAGCGCTAATGATGTCCCCGAAAAATGTTTACATTTTTGGGGAATACTTTGGCACCCGCAACGGGAATCGAACCCATAACTAACCCTTAGGAGGGGTTTATTATATCCATTTAACTATGCAGGCATATTTTTGGCTTGTTAAAATACGTTGGAACGCTTCGCTTTGAAATAATCTCGTTTTGCAACATGGCTTTAACGCTTAAATATTCTACCACATCGAGCGTTTTTGTCAAGGCTTTCGGGCAAAATTGTGCATATAATTGCAATAGGGGCTGTTTGTTTGTTGAAAAATGTTATTGAAATCTTTTTAATGCTGTGATAGAATATCATTGAAATTTTATATGCGGAAATGTGATTATGAAGACATTATTTGAAAAAAAGGTAGTTAAATTCGGCGGCAGTTCACTCGCTTCTGCCGAACAGTTTGAAAAGAGTGCTAATATTATCCGCGCGGAAGCATCGCGCCGTTTTGTTGTGCCCAGCGCACCCGGCAAGCGTTTTAATGACGATACAAAGGTTACCGACCTTCTTATCTCCTGCTATAACAAAAGCGCGTCGGGCGAATGTTGGGAAAGCGATTTTGTTGAGATAGAGAAACGTTATCTCGATATTATTTCGGGACTTAAACTCTCTACCGATTTGACCGACGAATTCGCAACTATCCGCGAAAATCTTAAAAAAGGCACTACGCTTGATTATACCGCTTCGAGAGGCGAATATTTAAACGGCATTATCCTTGCCGACTATATCGGTTACGAATTTGTTGATGCGGCAGAGGTTATCTTCTTTGACGAATCGGGCAAGTTCGATGCCAACAAGACCAACACTGTTATGTCGGAACGTCTTTCGGGCAAGAAAAATGCGGTTATCCCCGGATTTTACGGTTCTAACCCCGACGGAAGTATCAAAACCTTCTCGCGCGGCGGTAGTGATATTACGGGTGCAATAGTTGCACGTGCGGTAATGGCGGATATCTATGAAAACTGGACCGACGTTTCGGGATTCCTTATGTGCGACCCCCGTATCGTTGAAAATCCCAGACCGATAAAGATTATAACCTACCGCGAACTTCGCGAACTTTCGTACATGGGTGCATCTGTTCTTCATGAGGACAGCATTTTCCCTGTAAAACTCGCAAGTATTCCGATAAATATCCGTAACACCAACCGTCCCGAAGATGAGGGCACTCTTATCGTTACATCTACTGCCGGTTACCGTACTGACGATATTATCACAGGTATCGCAGGTAAAAAAGGTTTTTCGGTAATTCGTATCGAAAAAGACATGATGAACCAAGAACCCGGTTTCGGTATGCGTGTTTTGAAGGTGTTTGCCGACCTTAACATCAACTTTGAGCACCTTCCTTCGGGTATAGACACCATGTGTGTCGTTATAAACTCGGAAGACATCAAGGGCAGAGAATACGATATTGCATCGTCTATTCAAAAGGCGGTCAATCCCGACCATATCCACATAGACAAATCCATGGGACTTGTTGCCGTTGTTGGTAGAAACATGGCAGGTACTCCCGGTACGGCGGCGCGTGTTTTCGCTGCACTTGCGAAAAAGGATATCAATATCCGCATGATAGACCAAGGCAGCAGCGAACTTAACATCATCATCGGTGTTGACGAAAGCGCGTTCACCCGTGCTATCAAGGCTATATACAAGGAATTTTGTAACTAATAATGGGCTATATAACCGTCCGAAAAAATTCCGAATTTACAATAGTCGAAAAGAAAAGCGAGTTTATAGGTGTCTGCGCACCCGTAACTACCGAATCTGAGGCGATCGCCTTTGTAAACGCCGTAAAGAAGAAGCATTCTGCGGCAAGGCATAACGTATACGCTTACGTGCTTCGCGAGGGAAACACCCAACGTTTTTCCGATGACGGAGAGCCGCACGGGACGGCAGGTATGCCGGTGCTTGATTCTATAAGAAAAGCAGGGATAACCGACGCGGTGGTTGTTGTGACGCGTTATTTCGGCGGTATTCTTTTGGGCACGGGCGGATTGGTCCGCGCTTATACTGCGGCGGCTTCGGGCGCTGTAAAAGAGGCGGGAATTGCCGAAGTCGGCGACTTTTCGGTTATCGAGATAAAGGCGAACTATTCCGATTATCAAAAGATAATGCCTATCGTGTCGGCATACGGTGCAAAGACCGAGGACAGCGATTTCGGCACGGAAGTGTTTTTGTCGCTTTCGGTACGTTTGGAGCAAACCGATAAATTTATGTCGGAACTTATAGAAACAACAAACGGACGCGTAATTGCGAAAAAAACGGGAGAAAAGTCCGACTTTATTTAGAATTTGTTTGATTTATAAAAAAATAAGGTAAAATTTAGGAAAGACCGCCGATTGTAAAACGTGCGGTCTTTTGTTATAATAATGTCCAAGGGAAAAAGGCAGGAAGGAGAAATTTTATGAAAATAATGATTGATCCGGGTCACTACGGATATTATAATCGAAGCCCCGTTGTGCCGGAGTATTACGAATCGAAACGAATGTGGGTGCTTTCCGAATATCTTGCCGAGGAATTGGCGGTATACGGATTCGAGGTATTTAAAACTCGCTACGATGCTGATGTAGACGTTCCTGTTGTTGCGCGTGGCGAAATGGCAAAGGGTTGCGACCTGTTTTTATCTATCCACTCGAACGCGGTAGGTGAGGGCGGAAGCGAAAAAATCGACCCTGTACACGTTTACGGTGCATACGATAATCTTAACAACTCTCACGAGTTGGCCAAAATACTTGCCGATGCTATCGCAGAATGCATGGGCGTTTCGGGCGGCAGTGTCCAAACCCGCAAGAGCGACAACGGCGATAGGGAATATTACGGCGTACTTCGCGGTGCAAGAAGCGTGGGTTGTCCGTTGTTCTATATCGTTGAGCACTCGTTCCACACCAACGAATATGCGACAAGGTGGCTTCTGTCCGACGAAAATCTTCGCAGACTCGCGCGTATCGAGGCGGCGGTGATAGCGTCTTATTACGGCTTGACGGCTGATTACGAATTAGGCGACGTCGACATGGACGGCAGACTCGATGCGGCAGATTACGTGCTTGTTAAACGCGCGGTTTTGGGTACGCTTGAGTTATCAGACCTTCAAACCAAACTTGCCGACATGAACGAAGACGGCAAAATTGACGTTTTCGATTATGTTCTGCTCAAACGCAAAATTTTGAATAGTTAAATTAAAAAACGGGTGTCGTTTAAGCGACAGCCGTGTTTATTATTGTTTATTCTTCAACAGTTACAGCACGGTAGGCTTGGTCGTTAACGATAACGGTTGAATCGTCAAGCCAACTTATCGAGGCGGTTTTGATTTCGTATTCCTCGCCCTCGTATATCTTGACGGGTTTTACTTGATAGTACCCGATAAACGAATCGGCGGCGGGGTCTGCCTTGGTTATATAAACCGTGGTTTTTGTTCCTATGAGTGATTTGGAAGTTCCTGCTTCGGCAATATATGTACCGTCCATAGAGGGGTAGGTTTCTTCGATTGTTCTTTTGTTGATCAACGAACCGTAAATCATATTCCAAGCGTACAGCACTACCAATGCGACCGCCAACAATACCGAAAATACTGCCGACGTGGCTTTAAAACCGCTGTCGGGTACGAATTTGTAATACATTGCAAAGGCGCACGCACTCCAGACAACAGCGAAAATTATCGAATATCCCCACTCGCAATCGGCAAAGCAAAGCGCGTTGATTAACGATATGGGCGCGAGAAGAATTATAAATATTCTTCCCGTTTTTTCGTACTCGGGTTTGATGATAAATAACGCGACTGCCGCACCTCCGGTAAGTACCGTTTGTATGATGACCATCACTATTTCGTTATGGAGAAAAAAGTCCACGCCGTTGACAAGTCCGACCAATTCAAATATCGGAACTATTAAAAGCAATACGCACAATACTATCGGTATTGCTAATATTACCGCTTTCATAATAAAGCCTCCTGATTTTGAATAATACTATTTTATTACGGAAATCTCCTCGGTTCCGTAATATTCAAAGCATTTAATCGCGTTGCTGTTTATCTTTTCGCCGCACACAACGATCGGAACGGCGGGGGGACAGGCGATATTGAACTGTGCCAATATCCGTCCTTCGCTTTCGCTTGCTTTGATAGTTTCGCTTTCGGAAAATACTGCTTCGCGTACCGTTTTTACCCGTTCGGGAACGCCTAACATGGGTATCGGTTCGTTTATTTTTTCTTTTTTTGCGATACTTAAAAGAACGCTTAACAGTTTGGACAAACCGTCGATCCCGTTTTCGGGAGAAAGCATCAGCACGGTATGGTCTTTATCGGCAAACTCGCAAAATATATTGTTTTCTTCGAGAATATCGGCAATCTCGGTTCCGTAATAGCCGTATTCTTTTGCTTTTATAACTATCTTTAAATCTTCGTTGCCGGACAAAACATATCCGTGATTCTTTAAAGATTCTTTTATATTATTTATATGCAAGACGAAATCGGAAAGACGCGTTTTATATCCGTTTGCGAGATAACTGTTGGTTTTATCAAGCGACTGAAGGATAAGATAAGACGGGCTTGTCGAGCCGAAAAGCGAGAGCGCGTTTTTGGCAAGGTTTTTGAAACGCTCATCTGTATTTTCGGAGATATGCAGATATGCGCCACCCGTAAGCACGGGCAGGGTTTTGTGCGCCGAATCACAGCAGATATCTGCGCCCATGTCGATAGGGTGTCGCGATTCGGGCAGGAATTTAAGGTATGCGCCGTGCGCGTTATCTACCAACAAAAACGCGTTATGTTTTTTGCAAATCCTTGATATCTCGGATATGTCGGCAATATTGCCGAGATAATCGGGGGAGGTGATATATACCGCTTTTACGCTATTCTCACAATCGCCAAGCATTTTATCAAGCGCGTTTATATCTGTGTTTCCCGACAGATAGTGTTCATCGCTGTTCGGGTAAATCCACTCAACGTCTATATCCAACAACGCCAAGGCGGTCAGAAACGTCTTGTGAGAATTACGACCTGCGAAAATCTTGTTGCAACCGCACATCTTTACCATATAGAGCATGGCACGTATGCAATGCGACGAGCCCTCGGTTGAATAAAACGTATGGCTTCCGAACAGTAAACTTGCGTTCCTTTCGCTTTTGGCGATAATGCCGTTGGCTTCGAACAGACTGTCTGCGCCGTTTATTTCGGTAATATCAAACCGTTCGAACCCGAGCAGACCTTCGCCCTTGTGGCCCGGCATGTGAAGCCGTAATGCATCTTTTTCGCAATATGTATTTATAAAATCACAAATAGGTGTATTCATCATTCGTCTTTAAGCGATTTTGCGACGGCGACCATTATGGCGCATTCCATTCTCTTGCGGAACAACTTACAGCCGTATTCGTAAACACCCTTTACCGAGCCGGTAGAGTGATATGCGTTAGCGGCGCATCCGCCCGAGCAGTAAAGTTTTGCCCAGCAGTCCTTACATTCGCTTCTTGCGTATACGTTACATTCCAAAAATTCGTTTTGTATTTCTGTATTATCAACGCCGTTCCAGATATCGCCCAACTTGAACTTTTCGTCGCCGACGAACTGGTGGCAGGGGTAGAGGTCGCCCCAAGGGGTAACCGCCATGTATTCCGTGCCCGAACCGCAACCCGAAATACGCTTGTATATACACGGTCCGCCCGAAAGGTCGATCATGTAATGATAGAAGGTAAAGGGTTTGCCCTCTTTTTCGCGCTTTAGCATAAGTTCTGCCAATTTTTCGTACTGCTCAAGCACGATCATTAAGTCGGCATCGGTCAGTTCCGACGGGTCGCCCGAAGCGCAAACAACGGGTTCCATGCTCAATTCGTTAAAACCTAAATCGAGCATCGTTTCTATATCGTTGACAAAATCGGGGTTTGCGTGGGTAAACGTACCGCGCATATAATAATCCTTGCCGTTACGCGAGGCGACGAGTTTTTGGAACTTCGGTACGATTTTCTCCCAACTTCCGTTTCCGTTATAGTCTACGCGGAATCGGTCGTGTATTTCTTTTCTTCCGTCAAGGCTTAAAACGACGTTGCTCATCTCTTTGTTAGCAAACTCGATAACGTCATCATCAATAAGCACACCGTTGGTGGTAAGCGTAAAACGGAAATTCTTGTTATGTTCTTTTTCGATACTTCCTGCGTACTCAACAAGTTGTTTTACAACATCAAAATTCATCAAAGGCTCGCCGCCGAAGAAGTCGACTTCTAAATTGCGTCTGCTTCCCGAATTTTCAATAAGAAAATCAAGTGCGCGTTTGCCCACCTCAAAACTCATCATGGCGCGGTCACCGTGATATTTACCCTGACTTGCAAAACAATACGAACAGTTGAGGTTACAGGTATGCGCGATATGCATACACAACGCCTTTATCACACCCGATGTCTTTCTTTTAAGGTCACCTGCCATAGGACTGAAGGTGTCGGGCGTGAAAAGTTTGCCCATCGCTTTAAGTTCGGCTACCTGTTCGTAACATTCGTTGATATCTTCTGCTGTTATTCCGTCGATACCGAGATATCTGTTTTTGATCTCGGTTATCACCTGCTCTTTTTCGTTATTCTCAAAAAGCGAGATGATATCGTAAGCGACATCGTCTACGGCGTGAACCGAGCCCGAGCAGATATCAAGAACGATATTATATCCGTTTAATTTATACTGATGAATCATAATTGCCTTTCCGGTTATGAAAAAGTGCCGCCATGCGGCGGCACTTCCCAAATAAACTTATTTGCTTTCCTTTTTGTTTTCGCACTGTTGGTTAGCAATGCCGCAACTGGTCTTACAAGCAGACTGGCAAGAAGTTTGGCATTCGCCGCAACCGCCGTTTTTAGCGCTTTCGCAAAGGTTACGAGTTTCGATAGTCTTGATATGTTTCATAATAATATCCTCCAAATTATTTACACTGACTGAATATCGCTATAATTATACACCATCAAAGCCGTCAAGTCAACACTTTTCTTTCTTTTATTCCTCTTTGTTATCAAAACTTGCTTTAGGCATGTGACGGTTTACGGGACGCTTGTTTTTGCGTTTGACACCTACGACTATTGCAATAATAGCAACGACCGTCGTGATACCTACAAAGGCATATATAAGTATATTGCCTATATTGATGTTTAGTTTCTTTTTGTTTTCATCGGTATTATTGCCGTCGGTCGAAGTATCGTCTGATGCGGCGGTCGAATTATCGAGCGAGGAATCGCTTTCGTCGGGTTGCGACGATTCGTCGGGGGGAGTTATGGGTTGTTCGATTTCGGTTCTTTCTTTATAAAGCAGTGCTGATTTTGTTATTGCTTGGAATTCCTTTAATACTGTCTGCTTTGCGGAACTTGACGCGAAGATCATTGCGATATCGCTTTCGAGCGTCGTCGCCTGTTCGTGTGTAAGAACGTCGGTTTCGAGCAACACCAATGCATCGTTTATCTTTGACAACGCCTGTGTCGCGCTGTTTTCGTCGCAACCGCCGTTGGCAAGGATAGAATCGTTGATTTTTGTCTTTGAGTATTCAAGCGTTTTCTTCATCGTTTCGAGTGTATCGCCGATAGGTGAGAACGCTTCGTTTGCCATGTTGTCGCTTGACAGCGAAACATAGTAGTTTTGAGCAATGTAGTCGTTTAAATTGCCGAAGATAAAACCGTCTGCGCCGATAGTGCGCGATTCGGTTATCATGCCGGACAGAGTTTTGGGAGTAAGCGTTTTCGAAACCTCGAAAGCAGTGAAGAAATACGCTTTCTTGCCCGTGTATGAGCCTATTATCTCGCCTTTGGAAGTAACAAGTCCGTCATCGTATGCAAGTTCGTCTATGACGTCTTTTTCTGCAGAATCTCTTTCATACAACGCAAGACATATTCCGTCGATAATTCCGTCTTCGAGCCATTGTACGGTATCCTGCATATAGAAATGGTCTACGCTGTCACGTGCGGAAATGGCAATTAGGTTGACGTCGGTACGGACCGATTTGATGCTGTCGGAAATCGACTTTGCCATATCCGTAACCAAACCCATGCGGTATTCTACCCATTTTTCCCAATGGGGCGAATCGAAAAGTTCGGTCTTTATCGCTTCTGCTTCCGCCAACGGAACGCTGTATTCCTTGGCGAAATTGGATATCGTATCGTAATCGTATCCGATATCGCAGTCCTCGCGGAACTTAGGATATCTGAGATAATCAAGAAGTACGGTCGATATGTCGTACTCGCTGACTATGTATTTGATGTAATCGTTAAAATACGCTTTGAATGCGGGAGAGGCAGGGGAGAAGTATTTATCGCACAATCCTCTTTCCGTACCGTTTGGCTCGGTCGTCCAATCGGAAGCGGCGATCGACGCGTATTCGTTATAATAAACGTCAACAGAAAGTCCGAGCGCGATATTTTCTTCTTCGCAGACTTCGATATATGCTTTTAAAAGGTCGAATCCGCCGAATTTGCTGTCCTGCTTGAATTTGTTATCTTCGGGGAGCGGAATGAACGTTCCGTAGCCGTTGCTTACGCGCAGGAACAATGTGTTCAATCCGTTCGCTTTTGCGTTTTTGATTATTTCGCGTACCGCGGTGATATCGGTTTCGGTCGGAGTATGGAACGCGGCGCGTAATTCGTTTGAATCTTTGTCCGCACAAACTCTGTTTACATTATTTTCGAGTTTATCTAAAAGGTTTATCAGCGTTTGATAATCAATCGTTTTTGTCAATGCATCTTTGACTTCGCTTATAGCCGTTTCTGCCGAAGCGACATCGACGTAATAAAACGAATTCTTGGCTTTCTCAAAAATCGTTTCCGAACGCGAAAGTTCAAGTTCGGCGGTGGTTTTGAGCATCGTTTTGTCATACGTAAACGTTGCAACACCGTCCGTGACTACGCATTTTGCACCGAGAGGGGCATACATGATAAGGAACTCTTTATCGCTGACGGTTGCGGCGGAAACAGCAAATCCGTCTTCGGGGATAACTACGTCGCTTCCGCGTTCGACGACCGTTCCGTCGGAGTTTATCGCAACGTCATAAGTATAAGCAGGAGTGCCGCTTACTTCGGGGTTTGAAATAATATAATTGGTTTCGCCGATTACCGCCTTTTCCATAGAGAAATAGGGGTCGAAACCGCCGTTGTTATCGCATACGAACAGGCGTCTTGTATAACTGTCGTAAAAAAGTTTACTGCCTTTTTTTACGTTTGTTTTGAACCATTGGGTCTTTGTACCTGCGGCAGAGATTACCGTATGGTTTTCGGGTATGGCAAGGTTCTCGCCCTCCGAAAGACCGCCTTCGATTATATCGGTGACGACCCATTCTTCGTTTATGATGACGTCATGACCCCATTGGGTTTGACCTGTCGAACCGATACCTCTGTATATTATTGCGGTGTCGGCGCGTCTTGTTATATTCTCGCCGTTTATGTATATCCAACTATCCTCTTCCGCCGCGGACGGAACTACGCTTAATAATGTGAAAAGCGTTAATACCGCAAGACACGCAGAGAGCAATCTTTTTATTTTATACATTTACATCCTCCGTTATTGTTCGGACTTATTAATTTCAATTTCCATTCCGTCATAGGCGGTTAAGAATCCGATTTTTTCGGCTTCTTTGGATAATTCGTCATGAAGTAACTTTCCGTTATGAGAAAAATGGTTTACGACCGACAGCGTTTTCTCATCGGCAACCCCGATTTCCTCCAGTCGCTTTCTTACGTATGGCACAGAATCAAGTCCCATGTGACCGCCCGAACTTTCGAGTATGACATACGTACAGTCGTAACTTATCAAATCCACACGCACACGTCTGTCTTGGAGATAAGCATACACCTCGTCAAACAAAAGTCCGGTATCGTGGAGGTAAAGGATATTTCCGCCGTCGCTCTCGATAAGATAGACAAAAGCGTCTTCGTTGTTCTTATGGTTGGCAGGGAGAGGCGTGACTTTATAATCGCCGACGCATACGGTTTTAAACGCCTTGATTTCTTGGTATTCTATGCTCGGATATTCTTCGTCGTTTCCGAACACCTTTACCGTCTTTTTGAGTTTGTTTATAACATCGCCGTTGCCGTAAATTGTCATCAAAGGCGTTGTCATGTTATGAGCATAGAAACTTGTGTTTCTCAAAAAAATGTCGGTCGGCGCGAAATGGTCGAGGTGGGAATGCGTAATAAAACAGTATTTTACCGCCGATAAATCGAGTTTATTTATTGCCGCGTGCATATATGTATCGGCAGGGAAGTCAATAAGAAAATCGTCGTTAATTAATGCCTGTGACCTTGTGCGGATATTCTTTCCGCCCGATCTTCTTGCGTTTTCGCAATATTCGCATTTGCAAAACAGCGCAGGCCATCCCTCCGCCGCCGCGGTGCCGAGATATGTAAGTTTCATAATAAGTACCTCTTGACCGTATCATACAACATTATATTATAATATCTTACCTCTTAAAATGCAAGTACAAATAAGCCGATATTTTCCTTCTTAACGGGAGTTATAAGAAAAATTAGAAAAATTCGAAAAAAGGTATTGCATTTTCGTTCTGTGCATGTTATACTTTACTGTACGAATTGGCGGAGTTAACACTCCTTATCATATGAAAGAGAGGATTTATAAAATGAAGCAGGGTATTCATCCCGATTACAAGACCACAACTATTAAGTGTGCTTGTGGCGCAGAATATGTTACCAAATCCGTAAAGGATAACGTTAAGGTCGATATTTGCTCTAAATGCCATCCGTTCTTCACCGGCAAACAGAAGTTTGTTGATGCAGGTGGACGTGTAGATAAGTTCAAGAAGAAATTCAACCTCGACTAATTGTAGCATGATTCATGCAAACGAAGCGACACTTTCAGTGTCGCTTTATTTTTTGTTATTGAAACGGGAACAATAACTTTTGGAAACGAGGTGTATTTGATATATGGAAAACCTAAATATTACCGACGAGATACAGTTGAGCAGAGCGTTGCTCGTTTCGGTATCGACTACCGACAACCTTGACGAATGTATGCGTTCGCTCGACGAATTGGAAAGATTGCTCGAAACGGCAGGCGGAGAAGCGGTTGTGCGTGTTATCCAAAATCGTGAATCTCCCGACAAGGCAACCTATATCGGAAGCGGTAAGGTCAAGGAAGTGGCGGAGTTTATAGCAAACGACGGAGATATTTCGCTTGTTGTTTTCGACAATGAACTGACTCCGTCGCAGATAGCGAATCTTGAAAAAGAAATACCCGACGTGCGTGTTATCGACCGCACGATGCTGATACTTGATATTTTTGCGCTTCATGCCGTAACGGGCGAAGGTAAGTTGCAGGTTGAGATTGCGTGTTTAAGATACACCGCGCCCAGACTGACGGGCAGAGGTAAGGAACTTTCGCGTCTTGGCGGCGGTATCGGTACGAGAGGTCCCGGTGAATCGAAGTTGGAAAGCGACCGACGCCACATTAAGCGCCGTATAGCCGCGCTTTCGGAGGAAATAAAAGATATCGAACGTACACGCGCCGTGAAACGTGCTTCACGTGCCCGTTCGGGCATCAAGTCTGCCGCAATAATCGGCTATACCAACGCAGGTAAATCCACTTTGCTTAACACACTTACCGACGCGGGAATACTTGCAGAGGACAAACTTTTTGCAACGCTTGACCCGACAACGCGTAGACTTACTCTACCGAGCGGAACAGAGATGCTGCTTACCGATACGGTTGGATTTATCGACCGTTTGCCGACTCATCTTGTAAAGGCGTTTAAGTCTACACTTGAAGAACTGAAATATGCCGATTATATAATTCTTATTACCGACGCGAGTGAGGAGATCACCGAGCGCGAACGCAAACGTGCCGTTACCAAAACGCTTATTGACGAACTGGGCGCAGGCGATAAGCCGATAATCGAAGTTTTCAACAAGTGCGACATCGCGTTGCGCGATACTCCGTTTCCGATGGGAAGTATTGAAATATCGGCAAAAAGCGGAGAGGGAACAGACGAGTTGCTAAACAAACTCGACGAACTTATAGCAGACGGGAAGAAGAAACTCAAACTGCTTATTCCGCATCATGAAGCAGGTGTCGTTTCGGATATATACCGCCTTGCAACCGTGCTCGAATGTGAATATACCGAACACGGCGCGGTCGTTGTGGCAGAGTGCGATGCACGTGCCTGCGGCATGTTCGAGAAGTATTCCGTGCAATAAAAAAACAGAATAAAAATCCACCCGAAGCAATATCGCTTCGGGTGGTGTTTTTTGTAGACTTATTTTGTGCTTATTACAATTTGAACGTGCCTAAAACTATGCGTTTAACAAGAATATAGTCGGTGGCATCTACGTCGCCGTCTTTGTCTATGTCGGCAAAAGTTTGCTGTTGCTCGGTGAGTTCGTAGTTCTTTAAAACCGCGCGTTTGACGAGGATATAATCGGAAACGTCAACGTCGCCGTCGCCGTCAAGGTCGCCGAGTTGGTAGGTTTTCATATCCGACACGTCTGCGCCGTAGTGGATGGTTGCTTGGCAACCAACGCCCCAATGTTCGTCCCAAGTGTTGGGGATTGATTCTGCCTCGCAATATATATCGGTAAGGTTTTCACAACCGTAGAATACCCAAGTTCCCATATCGACAACCGAATCGGGAATGAACACCGATATCAGACTTGCACATCCGTCAAATGCAAAATCGTCTACCCTCGTAACCGAATCGGGTATCACTACGTTCATCAGGTTGCCACAATAAGCAAATGCACCGTTGGATATAGTTGTAACCGTCGAGGGGATTTCTATCCTCGTCAGTCCGTCGCAACCGCAAAACGACTCTGTGCCTATAATTTCAACACTGCCGTCATCGGGGATGACGCTTTTTTTGCAACCGAGTATGAGCGTTTTCGATTCGGTTTCTATCAAACAGTTGCCGCTTGCTTTGTAAACGGTGTTTTCGGACGCAACGGTGATGCTTTCGAGACCTGTGCAATCGTAGAAAGCCGAATAACCGATTTCGGTAATATTTGCAGGGATTTCGATGCTCTTTAAATCGACACAACCTTCAAACGCCCAATCTGCTATTTTTTTAACGCCGTTTTCATCGGGAATGACGCTGTTTTTGCAGCCGAAAAGGAGAGTTTTGGTTGTCATGTCAATCAAACAATTGTTGACTGCCTTGAAAGCGGGGTTGCCTGATGCAACGGTGATGCTTTCGAGCGCGGAACATCCGCAAAACGCCCACTCACCGATGTACTTGACCGATGCGGGAATTTCTATGCTTTTAAGCGAAGAACAGTAGGCGAATGCCTCTGCGCTGATGGATTGAACTGAGTCGGGAATAAGTACGCTTTCGAGATTTTCGCAAAAGATAAACGCGCCGTACGCTATTTTAGTAACCGAATCGGGTATTTCTATTGCTGTAAGTTCGCTACAATAGGCAAACGCGTTATTTCCGATTGTTTGAACGCTTCCGTCATCGGGAATGACGCTGTTTTTGCAACCGAAAAGGAGAGTTTTGGTAGAAATTTCTATCAAACAGTTGCCAATCGCTTTGTACACGGTATTTCCCGATGCAACCGTTATGCTTTCGAGTGCGATACATCCGATGAATACATCGTCGCCTAAACCTGTAACCGACGAAGGTATAACGATATCGGTAAGACTTTCGCAACCGCCGAAAGCCAAAGCGCCGATGTTTGTAACCGAATTGGGGATTTCTATACTCGTTACGTCGGTGCACATATAGAATGCTTCCTCACCGATTTCTTTAACGGGTTTGCCGTTAAACGTGGCGGGGATTACAACCTCTTCCGATTCGCCGTCGTAGTCGACAACAACGTAATAGGTTCCGTTGGAACTTATATCGTATTCCAATCCCTGTGAGTCGGTTTCCGCAGAAACCGAAAACGCTGTCATCGGAATAAGCGACAACATCATAACTGCAGAAATTACTATGGATAAAATTCGTTTCATGAACGGTTCTCCTCTATAATATTTTTGCATTACCATGATATCATACTATATGTGCAATGTCAATAAAGACTTCGGCGTTTTTGGCTATATGGCACAAAAACGTTTTGACAGAATAAAGCAAAGGAAACAAGGGACTGAAAAGCATAAAATGGATAGAAAAATAAGAAAGAAAATGGGGTAAAAGCATTGCATTTGTCGGAACTTTGTGATATGATGTTGTTGTATCCGTGCGCCTATTGGCGCAGAGGGTTAAAAAATGTCAAAAATATTTTAATAAATCACTCAGGAGGAATCATTTTAATGGCACTTACCCAAGAACAGATCACGGCTAAAACTGCCGAACTTGAATCCTACATAGCGGAGCAGAAAGACGTAAAAGGCGCTCTTATCCCCGTAATGCAGAAGGCTCAAGAACTTTTCGGTTACCTTTCTTTCGAGACTATGCAACTTATCTCGGATAGACTCGATGTTCCGGTTGCCGACATTTACGGTGTTGCTACTTTCTACGCTCTTTTCTCACTCACCCCGAAGGGCGACCATGTTATCTCGGTATGCACCGGTACTGCTTGTTATGTTAAGGGTGCTGCAGCGGTTCTTGACGAAGTTAAGAAACAACTCGGCATCGATTCCGGTGAAACCACTCCCGACGGCAAGTTCTCTATTCAGGATACCCGTTGCCTCGGTTGCTGCGGTCTTGCTCCCGTAATGGTTATCAACGAAGACGTTTACGGCAGACTTGAACCCGCTGACATTAAGGATATTCTTGCAAAATATTAATACAACTGTCGAAAGGAATAGAATAAATGAAATCATTGGCTCAACTTGCCGAGATCCGCGAAGAATCCAAAAAGAATATCGCGATCCGTTTGCAAGGCAAATCGTTTTCCGATAACAAGACTCAAAGACACGTGCTTGTTTGCGGCGGTACAGGCTGTACTTCCTCCGGCTCTGTCAAGATCCGCGATGTTTTTGAAAAAGAACTTGCTTCTAACGGTCTTTCCAACGATGTCAAGATCGTTCAGACCGGCTGTTTCGGTCTTTGCGCTCTCGGTCCTGTCGTTATTGTATATCCCGAAGGAACTTTCTATTCTCAGGTAACTCCCGAGGACGTTCCCGAAATCGTTACTACCCACCTTGTGAACGGCGAACTTGTTCAAAGATTGGTTTACGATGACATCGGCGGCGGCAAAAAGGCTGACGGTCCCGTTGCTCTTAACGAAACCGGCTTCTATAAGGATCAGCAACGTATCGCATTGCGTAACTGCGGTGTTATCGATCCCGAAAGCATTGATGAATACATAGCAACCGACGGATATCTCGCATTGGGTAAGGTTCTTACCGAAATGACTCCCGATGAAGTTATCAACGTAGTTCTCGAATCTGGTCTTCGCGGCAGAGGCGGCGCAGGTTTCCCGACCGCAAGAAAATGGCAGTTTGCTAAGAACAGCGTATCCGACAAGAAATACGTTGTATGTAACGCCGACGAAGGCGACCCCGGCGCATTCATGGACCGTTCGGTTCTCGAAGGCGACCCCCACGCTATCATCGAAGCAATGGCTATCGCAGGTTACGCTATCGGCGCAGACGAAGGTTTTGTATACGTTCGTGCTGAATATCCTATCGCGGTTAAGCGTTTTGCTATCGCTATCGAACAGGCTCGTGAATACGGTATTCTCGGTAAAAATATATTCGGCACCGGCTTTAACTTTGACGTAAACATCCGTCTTGGTTCGGGTGCGTTCGTATGTGGTGAAGAAACCGCGCTCCTTACTTCTATCGAAGGTCACCGCGGTGAACCCAGACCCCGTCCTCCGTTCCCTGCTGTTAAGGGCTTGTTTGAACAACCTACCATCATCAACAACGTTGAAACTCTTGCAAACGTTGCACAGATCATCAACAATGGCGCAGACTGGTTCAAGGCTATGGGTACCGAAAAATCCACCGGTACAAAGGTATTCGCGCTCGGCGGTAAGATCAACCACACCGGTCTTGTTGAAATTCCTATGGGTACTCCGCTTCGCACTATCATCGAAGATATCGGCGGCGGCATTCCCAACGGTAAGAAGTTCAAGGCTGCACAGACCGGCGGTCCTTCCGGCGGATGTATCCCTGCATCTCTTATCGATACTCCCGTTGATTACGAATCGCTTCAGGCTATCGGCTCTATGATGGGTTCGGGCGGTCTTATCGTTATGGACGAAGACAACTGTATGGTTGATATTGCTAAGTTCTTCCTTGAATTCACGGTTGATGAATCCTGCGGTAAGTGTACTCCTTGCCGTATCGGTACAAGAAGAATGCTTGATATCCTTAACCGCATTACCGAAGGTAAGGGCGAAGAAGGCGATATCGAAAAACTTGAAGAACTCGCTAACAACATTAAAGCAACCGCGCTTTGCGGTCTTGGTCAGACAGCACCTAACCCTGTACTTTCCACGATCCGCTACTTCCGCGATGAATATGAAGCACATATCAGAGAAAAGCGTTGCCCTGCAGGTCAATGTAATGCTCTCGCAAGATATGTTATCGACCCCGAACTTTGTAAGGGTTGCTCGCTCTGTTCGAGAAAATGTCCTGTTAACGCTATCGAAGGCGTCGTTAAGAGCCCGTTCGTTATCGATCAGGATAAATGTATCAAGTGCGGTAGTTGTATTGACAGTTGTAAATTCGGCGCAATATTTAAGAAATAAGGAGAGAACGGATAATGAACAAAGTAAATCTTACTATCGACGGCGTGCATGTTGAAGTGCCTGCCAATTATACCATTCTCGAGGCTGCTCGTGAGGCGCATATCAATATCCCGACTCTTTGCTATCTTAAAGACGTAAACGAGATCGGCGCTTGTCGTCTCTGCCTTGTAGAAATCAAGGGCGCACGTGCGCTTCAGGCTTCTTGCGTATCTCCCGTAGGCGAAGGTATGGAAGTTTACACCAACAACGCTAAACTTCGCGCAGCAAGAAAAATGAATCTTGAACTTATTCTTTCCAACCACAACCGCGAATGTACCTCTTGTGTAAGAAGCGGTAACTGCGAACTTCAGCAACTTTGTAAGGAATACGGCGTTGAAGATTATCCCTTCGACGGCGACAAGTCCGAAGCAACTATTGATGAAATCAGCCCCTCTATCGTTCGCGATAACACCAAATGTATCTCCTGCCGCCGTTGCGTTGCTGCATGTAACAAGGTTCAGAAGATCGGTGCTATCGGCGTTTCGAAGCGCGGCTTCAATACCACAGTCGGCTGTATCTACGGCATGAGCCTTGCAGACAGCCCCTGTATCAACTGCGGTCAGTGTATCCTCGCTTGTCCCGTTGGCGCATTGCGTGAAAAGGACAGCATAGATGAAGTTTATGCTGCTATTTCCGATCCCACCAAGCATGTTGTTGTTCAACCTGCTCCTGCAGTAAGAGCAACTCTCGGTGAAGAATTCGGTATGCCTATCGGTACTGCTGTTACCGGCAAACTTGTTGCATCCCTCCGCAGACTTGGCTTTGACAAGGTATTCGATACCGATTTCGCTGCTGACCTTACCATTATGGAAGAAGGCACCGAACTTATCGGCAGACTCAACAACGGCGGCAAACTTCCTATGATCACCTCTTGCTCGCCCGGTTGGATCAAATACTGCGAAGAATTCTATCCCGAATTTATCCCCAACCTTTCTTCTTGCAAATCGCCTCACGAAATGCTCGGCGCGGTTATCAAGAGTTACTACGCTGAAAAAGCAGGTATCGACCCGAAAGACATCTACGTTGTTTCTGTAATGCCTTGTACCGCTAAGAAGTTCGAAGCGGGAAGAGAAGAACTTTCTGTAAACGGTTTGCAGGATGTTGATGCAGTTCTTACCGTTCGTGAACTTGCAAGAATGATCAAGAACGCAGGTATCGACTTCAAGCGTCTCCCCGATGAAGATTTCGATTCTATCCTCGGCGAATCCACCGGCGCAGGTGTTATCTTCGGTGCTACCGGCGGCGTTATGGAAGCAGCATTACGTACCGTTTACGAAGTTGTAACCGGCAAGACTCTTGAAAACGTTGAGTTCTCTTGTGTTCGCGGTACTGACGGTATCAAGGAAGCAGAAGTTGACCTTAACGGTAAGAAGGTTCGCGTGGCTGTCGCTCACGGCACAGGCAACGCAAAAGAACTTCTTGACATGATCAAGAAGGGCGAAAAGGAATACGAGTTTATCGAAATCATGGGCTGTCCCGGCGGATGTGTAACCGGCGGCGGTACACCTATCGTTGACGCTACCACACTTTCCTACATCGACCTCAAGACCGAACGTGCAAAGGCACTTTACGGCGAGGACGCAGGTAAGGCAAAGCGTAAATCCCATGAAAACGAAGAAGTTAAGACGCTTTATAAGGAATACCTCGGCGAACCGAACTCCCATAAGGCACACGATCTTCTCCATACTCACTACATTCCCAGACCCAAGTACATCAAGAAATAAGAATTGATAAAAAATGCCGCAAACTTTAAGTTTGCGGCATTTTGTCCTAAACGGATATACCAAATTAAAAACGAAAGAGAGGAATTGGCATCTATGAAAAAGATTACTGTTGTTTTATTGTTGTTGGCATTGTTTCTTGTTTCCTGCAGTGAAACAGCGGACGATTCTTCGACCGATTCGCTTGATATAAGTTCTGTTTCTTCCGAAGAAAGCGTAATGTCGGAACAAAGTGATATTTCCGAAGAAAGCGACGCGCTTGATGATTCGTCGGTTGGCGAGGAATCTTCCGCAGACAGCGAAAATATATGCATAATACATTACGACTGGCATACTCAAAACGAAAAGGTATTTGAAATAACAGGCGAAAAGGCAGTATCGCTTTACAACCTTATAAACGAACGTATGAAAGATGCTCCCAAACCGACCGAGGAACAGTTTAAAGGTCATTTGGGAATCAGAGTCGAAGACGATACCGTACCGATCGAGCAACCGCTTTCGATAATGTTTACGTTAGAAACGGGTAATCCGTATTATGACATCTATCCCGACGGGTTTGTGGTTTGGGCTCCTTCGAGTTATATGTCAAGTCAGAGATACAACATGCTCCCCGAAGACACGTTTGATGAAATTGTCGAATTAGCGGGAATAAAGTTGGATTGACGGAACGCGACTTGTGTGTTATAATAGTTGTCAATAGAACTATTAGGCGGATTTTGGTATGATTAAGAATAAAAAAATAGAGATTTTAGTAATCGCGCTGATTTTGATAATACAGAGCGTGTATTTTGTATATGTCGGTAATCAGAAGGCATATCTCCACATGGACGAGGCGTATTCCTTCGGCCTTGCTTCTTATGATCAGGTCGAAATCCACGAGCGTGACGATTTTTACAACACCTGGCACAGTGCAGAATATTATCGCGACTACTTAATAGTTGACAGCGACGAGCAGGGTGATTATTCGCCGGTTTATGAAAATCAAAAAAACGACGTTCATCCGCCGTTTTATTATCTGCTTTTGCGCTTGTTTATGGGATTTTCGGTTGATAGTTTTACCATGTGGGGCGGTATCGCACTTAATATCGTCATACACCTGTTTATCACCGTTTTTACCTATTTGATTATTAAAAAGTTGTTATCGGGTTGTAAATACGAAAAAGAAAAGTCGGCGCTGCTGACACTTCTTTCGGTATTTATGCTATCTACGCTTACAAGTGTACTTTACATACGTATGTACGCACTCGCGGCACTTAACATCTTGGTTACGGTGTATCTGCATATACTGCTTTATGAAAACAGCGAACGACCTTTGAAGTATATGATCGGCATAGGCGTTGTCGCGCTTTTCGGCTCGTTGACGCATTACTTCTATCTATATTTCATTTTTGCGTTGTTTTTGCTGTTTGGGGTGCTTTATATCGAACGGAGCGAGTATAAACTTCTCGGCAAGTACGTAGTTACGGTTATAATTGCGGCGGTTGCTTCGATTCTTATATTCCCTCATTCGCTTAACCACATGTTCTTCGGATACAGAGGGCAGGGGGTTATCGAAAATCTTGTTGACCCGTCTAAGTACATAAGCGTTTTCCCGTTTCTCGGAGAAGTCGCCGTTTCGGTGTTCAACTATATGCTTTTCGCTATCCTCGGGCTTATCGCTTTGGTTCATTTTTACAAGCGTATGCGTGAGAAGTACGGTCACGTCTGCGATGATTCGCGTTATGCATTTATTATCGTTGCGTTCCCGACTCTATTCTATTACGTTATTACCGCTATCTCGTCGCCTTGGGTAGAGTTAAGGTACATGTTGCCGATATGTATTTTGGTATTCGTTATCATTATCTGCTATCTCTACCGACTGCTTGGCACGATGACACGCGAATCGGTACGAAACGGTATTATGATAATGCTCTCTGTCGTGATGCTTATCACACCGAGAATGACCAAAATTAAACCTGCGCCGTTGTTTGACGAGTGCAGGGAAGCGGTTGAGTATATCGAAACGAATGCCGACAAGCCTACTTTTTATTTCTTCGATTCGAACAACAACCGATTCCTCGACGATATTATGATGTTCTCGATGATAGATGAATCCTATATCGCATACGACATCGGTGCTAATCCGCAAGCGATTGCAAAGGTGTTTGACGGGGTCGATACTTCAAACGGCGTTATCGTTTTCGTGAGCGAAAATTACGACGGTTGGGAAATGATACACTCAATGCGTGAAGCGTTGAATCTTGAACACGCCGACTATCTATACCGTATGAACGCTTGTGATATATTCTACGTTTATCCTGCGAAATAATAGAAAAAGCACTTATGCGTGAAGCATAAGTGCTTTTGTTATTGGAAATTTTAGATTCTTGCCTTGATTTCGTCTGCTTTATCGGTGATTTCCCACTTAACGCCGAGTTCTTCGCGTCCGAAGTGGCCGTAAGCCGCAAGGTTCTTATATATAGGTTTGCGGAGGTCGAGAGTTTCGATGATAGCAGCAGGACGAAGGTCGAATACTTCGTTAACGATCTCTGCAAGACGTTCATCGCTTACCTTACCTGTGCCGTTGGTATTAACGAGTACAGACAAAGGCTTTGCAACGCCGATTGCGTATGCGATTTGAACTTCGCATCTTTCAGCCGCGCCCGATGCAACGATGTTCTTTGCAACGTAACGAGCCATGTATGCAGCAGAACGGTCAACTTTAGTCGGGTCTTTGCCCGAGAACGCGCCGCCGCCGTGGGAAGCGTATCCGCCGTATGTATCAACGATTATCTTACGTCCGGTAAGACCGCTGTCGCCGTGAGGACCGCCAACAACGAATCTGCCTGTCGGGTTAACGTATATCTTGGTGTTATCGTCCATGTATTCCTTAGGAACAGAGGGAATAATAACTTCGCGAATGATGTCTTCGCGGATCTGTTCGAGCGTTACGCTTTCTGCGTGTTGAGAAGAAACAACGATAGCATCAACGCGAACGGGTTTATTATCTTCGTATTCAACGGTGACCTGAGTTTTACCGTCGGCACGGAGATAGGGAAGTGTGCCGTTCTTGCGAACTTCGGATAAACGTTTAGCCATGTGCGATGCGAGAGAGATAGGCATAGGCATAAGTTCGGGAGTTTCGTTACAAGCAAAGCCGAATACCATACCCTGGTCGCCTGCGCCTGTGTCCTTATCGTCCTTCATTTCGCCGTTCTTTGCTTCGAGAGCCTTGTCAACACCCATAGCAATGTCGGGGGACTGACCGTGGATAGCGGTAATAACACCGCAGGTGTCGCAGTCAAAACCTTTATCGCTGTGGTCGTAACCGATACCGCGTACGGTTTCACGCGCGATAGTCTGGAAATCGGGCTTGGCAGTTGTGGTGATTTCACCCATAACAAGAATCAAGCCGGTAGTACATGCGGTTTCACAAGCAACACGCGCCTTGGGGTCTACAGCAAGGATAGCGTCAAGAACCGCATCGGAAATTTGGTCACATATTTTATCGGGATGTCCTTCGGTAACCGATTCACTGGTAAAAAACTTTCTCATTTTGAAAACTCCTTTATAAAATTTGATTGAGGAAAAACAAATGCCCTTTGACAGATGTATCAAAGGGCATAAAAATGCTAAACTTCTATACATCTCATCTTTCGAACAAGTCGCTGAATTGACACCTTGCGTAAATTGCAGGTTGTCGTGGCATCGTCGGGCAGTTCCCTCCACCACTCTGGATAAGATTGTACCTTTATAATAACACGCGTTATGACATATGTCAATAAGGTGAAAAGAAAAAATGATTAAAAAAAGCAAAAAAATACAAAAATAACTATTGACAAACAGAAATATATCTGTTATACTAATCAAGCTGTCGCGGAGATGCGCGAAAACATGGCGGAATAGCTCAGTTGGCTAGAGCAATCGGTTCATACCCGATAGGTCGTGGGTTCAAGTCCAACTTCCGCTACCATTAACGGCCCGTTGGTCAAGCGGTTAAGACACCGCCCTTTCACGGCGGTAACAGGAGTTCGATTCTCCTACGGGTCACCAAGAAAAAAGCACTTCGAAAGAAGTGCTTTTTTCAATGATATATCTGTACCTAACCTGCACTAAAAA